>DASZOD010000176.1:0-14213 GCA_035550935.1 Egibacteraceae bacterium
CATCCTGGCCCTGTTGGACGAGCAGCGCGCGGCTGCCGGCGCGACGCCGCCGCGGGTGGCGCTGGCGGCACCCACCGGCAAGGCCGCCGCCCGCCTGGAGGAGGCGGTCCACCACGAGGCCCCCGGCCTCGACGTCGGTGCGCAGACCCGAGCCCGGCTGCTGACCCTGGGCGGGTCGACGCTGCACCGGCTGCTGGGGCGGCGCCCCGACAGCCGCAGCCGCTTCCGCCGCCACCGGGGCAACCGCCTGCCCCACGACGTGGTGGTGGTGGACGAGACCTCCATGGTGTCGCTGTCGCTGATGGCCAAGCTGGTCGAGGCGGTGGGCAACAGCGCCAGGCTGATCCTGGTCGGCGACCCCTACCAGCTCGCCTCGGTCGAGGCGGGCGCGGTGCTCGGCGACGTCGTCGGGCCCGCCGTCGACGGCCTGCGCATGCGGCCGGCCACCCGCGCCGCGCTCGCCGAGGCGACCGGCCAGGACGTCCCCGCCGCCGACCCGCCCGACGGCGCGGCGGTCGGCGACGGCATCGTCGTGCTGCGGCGCGTGCACCGCTTCGGCGGCGGTATCGCCGCGCTCGCCCGAGCGGTGCGCCGGGGCGAAGCCGAGGCCGCCGTGGACCTGCTGGGCGCAGGGCTCGACGACGTGCGCTGGATCGACGTCGACGTGGCCGACCGCCAAGCGACCTCCGCGCTGGCGCCCGTGCGCGACGCCGTGGTCGACGCCGGCCGGCGCGTCGCCGAGGCGGCCAGGGCTGGCGATGCCCGCGCCGCCCTGGAGGGGCTGGCCGCGCTGCGGGTCCTGTGCGCGCACCGGCGCGGCCCCTACGGGGTCGCCGCCTGGACCGCGCAGGTCGAAGCCTGGCTGAGCGCCGCGATCGCCGACTACGGGGTGGGCGGCAGGTGGTACCCGGGCCGCCCGCTGCTGGTCACGGAGAACGACCACGGGCTGCGGCTGTACAACGGCGACACCGGCGTCGTCGTCGCCGGGCAGCAGGGCCGGCTGCGCGCGGTGTTCGAGCGCCGCGGCGCGCTGCTGGAGGTCAGCCCGACCCGGCTCGAGGCGGTGGACACCGTGCACGCGATGACCGTGCACAAGAGCCAGGGCTCGCAGTTCCGCGCCGTCGCGGTGCTCCTGCCAGCCGCCACCTCGCCGATCCTCACCCGTGAGCTGCTGTACACCGCCGTCACCCGCGCCCAGACGCAGTTGACCCTCGTCGGCACCGAGGCCAGCGTCCGTGCCGCAATCTACCGGCCGATCGCCCGCGCCTCGGGACTCTCCGACCGCCTGTGGGGACCCCCTTGACCCTCACCCGACGTGAGGCTGCATCCTGGCCTCGTCAGCGACGGCGGATGACGACGGAGGCAACGAGCGTGGCACGGACGGTCGGCGAGGTGGCCGCCCTGGCGGGCGTCTCGGTCCGCACGCTGCACCACTACGACGAGATCGGCCTGGTGCAGCCCAGCGGGCGGAGCCAGGCGGGGTACCGCCTGTACGACGAGCGCGACCTGGAACGGCTCCAGACGGTGCTGTTCTACCGCGAACTGGGGTTCAGCCTCGAGCGCATCGCCGCGATCCTGCGCGACCCCGGCTTCGACCGTGGCGTGGACCTGCTGGAGCAGCGCGCGCTGCTGGAGCGGGAAGCCAAGCGCATCGCCGCCATGATCGACGCCGTCGACGCCGCCATCGACGCCCACGAGCGAGGGATCACCATGAGCGACCAGAGCCTGTTCGCGGTGTTCGGCGACGAGCACCGGGGGTACCTGGAAGAGGCCGAGCAGCGGTGGGGACACACCGCCGCGTGGCGGCAGAGCAGCAGCCGCACCCGGCGCTACCGCAAGGAGGACTGGCGGCGGATCAAGCAGGAAGGCGAGGCCATCATGCAGCGCCAGGTCGAGGTCTTCCGGTCGGGAGCCGCGCCGGGCAGCAGCGACGCCATGGACGCCGTCGAGGCTCACCGCCAGCACATCACGACCTGGTTCTATGACTGCTCGCCGCAGGCGCACGAAGGGTTGGGGGAGCTGTACGTCTCGGACCCCCGGTTCACGGCCTACTACGACGACCACGAGCCCGGGCTGGCCGCCTTCGTGCGCGACGCGATCGCCGCCAACGCCGAGCGCGTCGCGGACCGCAGCTGACGTCCCGTAAGTTCCAGGGTCCCGGACACAATCATCGATATGAAGAGCACTGGCGCCACCGTCCGCCACCCGCTGTTCGCGCGCTTCTACGACCGCGTCAGCCGGTCCATGGAGGCCGGCGGCATCGCCGAGCAGCGCAGACGCCTGCTCGACGGGCTCGCGGGGCGGGTCATCGAGGTGGGGGCCGGCAACGGGCTGAACTTCGCCCACTTCCCGCCCGAGGTTTGCGACGTGCTGGCGGTGGAACCCGAGGCGCACCTGCGCGAGATCGCGAGGCGAAACGCCGTGTCGGCACCGGTCCCGGTGCAGGTCGTCGATGGGCTCGCCCAGCAGTTGCCCGCCGAGGACGCCATCTTCGATGCCGCCGTCGCTTCGCTGGTGCTGTGCTCGGTGCCCGATCAGCAAGCGGCCCTGCGCGAGCTGTACCGTGTCGTCAGACCCGGCGGGCAGCTGCGCTTCTTCGAGCACGTGCGCGGGGACTCGCGCGCTGTGCGAAGGTTCCAGCGGCTGCTCGACGCCACCTTCTGGCCGACCGTCTTCGGCGGCTGCCACACCGGTCGCGACACCGCCGAGGCGATCCGCAGGGCAGGGTTTACGATCGATCGGCTCGACCGGCTCAGGTTCCCCGACGGCCTCATCCCGCTGCCGACCTCACTGCACATCATCGGCGTCGCAACCCGACCGCCGACCCAGCCGCAAGCCGCCTCCTGAAGCTGCTGCTCACCGCACTCGCGCCAGGGCAGTGGCGACGGGGGTTCCCTGCGGAGGTCCCATCTTGACGGCGCGTAGTCTCCGGGCATCGCCCGGCCGCCGATCGATCGGGCCGCGGGTGAGAGCGGCGACGGGGGGGTGGTGTTGGACCGGATAGCGTGTCTGTGGCACAGGGAGAACCCAGTGCCCTTGACACGGCTCGCTCCACGGTCTGCCGTATGCGGGTTATAGGCCAGACTTCGCTTCCGCGGCTCCTCGCGCAGACCCGCGGGCGTAGTGTCAAGAGCTTCCCCAGTTCCCGGGACACCCGTACGACCATTCCGATCCCCCTACGCCGGAGGGTTCCTGGGCATCCGCTCCAGGCTCCCAGATGCCTTCCATGGCCTTCGCCCCATTTAGACGGGCTCGGCTCCCTCTTGGTCCCTCGGACTGAGGGCTGTAACCATCGGCGCTGCAGGATTCGCGTGATGCTACCGACTGGCCGCTCGCCACCCTCGCAAACGAGGAGTGCGACACCCCGCTTCGACGGTCGGCGTTACCCCGACCCCGGGGGCCTCGCTACCGGGGATCCTGGCGTCTCCCCGGACCGGACTCTCACCGGCTGGCATGTCCCAAGCTTTTCGCTCGGTTACGACATCGACCTCCTTTCGTCCGTCTACGCGCCCGAGCTCCTGGGCGCACCTAAATAAATAGCCCACCGATAGGGATACACCGGCCCATTTGGCGGGTACACCGCAGGCTCAAGGGCACCACCTGTCGTCATGATTACCCTGTCCCAGCACGCCTGCTTCCCCTCATCATGAAAAACCAATAGCAGAGCGACGTTCCGGGACCCGCAAGTAATGGCCAGCCACCAACTTCCCTGGCTCCCCACCTTCCAAGTATCAATAGCACAAGCCATCCTACACTGACTACCCACGCTGTGCCCAAGAGCGCCAGCCACGGACCAAAGAAGGTGAATCCATCTGCGGGTCTATGACGAATAGCGTGTAAGAACGCCCGATAGGAGATCACCAGCACGCAGCCAACTGTGACGAGAATCGCGAGCTCAAGCAGGACATGCATGAGTTAGTTTGTGCAGCCGGTCAATGGTCCCATCTATGTTCTCTGAGCGGATGCTGGGCGCCTATCTGAAGTAAACAACGACTTCTCGGTTCGTTGCATCCACCTGAACAGGCTTCATCGGTACTCCAAACAATGTTCCATCTGAAAGCACAATCTCCCAGTACACCTCGCCGCAGTCCGGATCGCGTGCCTCTCTGATTTCGGAAACCTCGGGACTCTCGCTCACGGCTGTACCCTCGCCGCGCGCAGCGCGAGAAAAACTTGCGGTAACAGGCTCGACCCTGGGAACGCCGCTGGGCGGCTGGCCTGCCGGCACAGCAGGCGGGGCCAAGTGGGCAGGTGGCTGTGGAGGAACAGCCCCGCAGGTCGCACGAGACACTGGGCCCCCTGCAACCGCCAGCCCTGAGCTGGCGAGCAGACTCGCCAAGAACCCTACCGTCGCAAAAGCAGCCATCTTGCGCATTAGCATCAGCCCCAATGGCCCGGTCAACAATTCTCCGTCCAGCTTGTCCCGCCATGATAGTACCAGCAGTTGTCGCTGGAGGCTCCTTCATCGTCCCAGTGTCCCCCGAGACCAACATTGCCCGCAAACCTATGGCTGTTCATGTATGAATAACTGGACGACGTATACCAGTAGCCGGCGCTTACTGTCCAATCCTGGTTCGTCCAATGCCAAGTCTCCGGATTGTATATCCAATCACCAGTACGTCCGGCGAGGTGTCAATTTGGGTGACGTCATGACCGCGACCAAATGGACCATGCACGCCGGACCCTCGGGATCCTCGTGACGCAGGCACCGAAGCGCTACCCAAATTCTCAACCGTTCCCGCAGGACGGGATCACCCACACCCGCGCGGGGTTATCGTGGGCGTGCGCCGGATGCCACACGTTATCGGCTGCTCCCCCATGTGTCCGCTAGCTAGGGCCCCCGCAACCTACTGGTATCCGAGGATCCCCCACGGTTCGCCGACCATCGGGGAGCCATCATTACCGCATAGTGCTCCTGTGGCCGAGCCCCGGTCATTGCTGGACACCGCACAACCGACCCGCATCCCTGACCGCGCCACCCGGCAAAAAAATACTAGTTGTCACGGCCCGGGATCTATGCAACCATTGCCCCTGCCCAGCGGCGGGGCCGCTGCGCATGCGGGAGGGGTACCGGCGCGTCACACGAGGGCGACGGTCGTGACACGTTGCAGTCCCGCGAAGCAGGGCTGCGTCTCGGTGTCAAAGAGTGGGTCATCGTGAGCAGAGTGAAGCTCGCACTCGTCTGGGCGCTCATGCTCAACATGGCCATCGTGCCGGGGGCTACCGCGGTGGCGCAGGAGGCAACGTCGTCGCAGGGACGGGCGACCGTCGTCTTCGTGGTGGACGTGTCCGGTTCCATGTCGGGGAGTCGGCTCGCGCAGGGCCAAGGATGCGCTGGGTGCCGGCGTGAACGCACTGGCGGAGGGCCAGACCGCCGGCCTGCGGTTCTACGCGGGCTCCTGCGGCAACGGCGGCAGGCTGCTCGTGCCACCGGCGGTGGACAACCGCGACGCGCTGCGGCAGGCCATCGAGGGCCTCGTGGCCGGTGGCGGCACGCCGACGCCCGATGCGCTGCGCGCGGCCGCCAGGGACTTCCCCGAGGGCAGCACGAACAAGCTCGTCATCCTCATCTCCGATGGAATGAGCACGTGCGGTGATCCCTGCCCCGTCGCCGCCCAGCTCGCCGCCGACACCGGCACGGCGTTCCGGGCCCACACCGTCGGCTTCCATGCGCCGAGCTCAGCCGAGTGGGAGCTGGCCTGCGTCGCGGATGTGACCGGGGGCCGCTACTACTCGGCGGCGGATGCAGACGGCCTCGCGGAGGCGATCAGCGACGCGCTGGCGGGGACGGGGCACGAGTACGTGGCGATCGGCGACTCCACGACCACGGGCTTCTCCATTCCCGACTGCGAGGAGGATCGCATCGTGTCGCCGTTCGGCTGCGTCGGCGCGCCGACCGCCACGCCGTATCCCGAGCGCATCGCCGCGGCGGGGAACCCCCGCTTCGACGAACTCGAGCGCAAGGGCATCTGGGGCGACACGATCGTCCGGTCCGTCGAGTCCTACGACCGCGGCAACAACGGCGACGGCAGCACCTGGGTGCCCCAGCTCGTCGCCGCGGACCAGGCCGACAGGCTCGTGACGGTCTCGCACGGGGCGAGCGACATGAAGTGGTCCGCCGTCGAGGAGTGGGCCGAGGCGTGCATTGGCGCGCGGCACCAGCGGATCCTCGGCCGGGACATCCCCCGCGGCATCGAGTTTAAGGAGGACGTCTGCAAGGCCAGGGCCGACGAGGTGCTCGCGGAGTTCGGCGACGACATGCGCCGCATGTTCGACGTCCTCGAGGGCCCCCAGCTCAACGGCTCCGATGTGGTCATCGCCCTGTACTACAACCCGGTCAACCACGAGAAGGTCATCGTGCGCCGGTTCCTGCCGGACAGCAGACGAGACTGCTCACTCATGCACAACCTCGCCCAGGTCGTGGTGAACCGGCTCAACGCCGCGCTCGCCGCCGAGGCACAAGCGCGCGGCTTCCAGACGGTCGACCTGCGGCCGGTGTTCGCTGGTCACGGCTCCGGGGCCAAGGAGCCATACGTGTTCGGCGTCGACTGCGAGTGGCGCGGTGTGCCGACAGCCATCCGCCTCGACATCGACCTGCGTGCTCGGTCCGTCGAGGTGGACGGTGACCAGACGCTCCGGGAGCTCGGCCAGCGCTTCGACCCCCATCCCAACAGTGCAGGCACGCGCGCGCAAGCCGAGGCCATCCTGGAGGTGCTGCAGTGATTCGCAACCAGCTGCTCGTCGGGCTCGGCGCCATCGCCGTGCTCGGCTCCGCCTGCGCGTCGGACCAGCCGACGGTGAGCTTCTCCAGAGGCGCGGGCTCCGCGGCGAGTGGCGCCGCAGCCGGCCGCATGACGCTGTCTCACCTCGCCGAGGCGTGCGCGCGCTCGGCCGCCGACGACGAGGGCGGCGTCGGCGTCGTCAAGACCCCGGCGACCTGTGGGACGCCAACACGACGGTGGCCATCGAGTCGCCGTGCCTGGTGGAGCTGGCCACAGCGTCCGCGGTACGCCTGCACAACGTCGAGTTGCGCACCGCGATCCTCAACATCGACGACCGCGCGGCAGACGCCGGGGGGAACCGCATCCACTTGCAGCGGGTCAACTTCGTCGGCGGCGCCGACGCGGGCCTGCTCATCTCCCTCAACGACCCGGCCGACACGTTCCGCAGCGAGGCGTCGTCGTTCCACTACCCGCAGGGCATCGCCCTCGAGGTGGGGGGGACGCGGCAGGACCTCAACGAGGGCGGGACGATCACGCTGGTGGCCAGCGAGCTCCTCGCCGAAGATGCGGGCGGCGTGGGGATCTGGCTCGCTGCGTCCGAGCATGACGGCTCCTTCGAGGCGGTCGAGACGGTCGCGGAGTCCCCCGCAGGCGTCACGGTCGTGGCGGGCAGCTGCCGCATCCAGCGCCACGGTCAGCCAATCGACTGCTCGACCGCGACGGTCGCCGACGACCTCGCCCGACAGGCGCAGGAGGCAGACGACGAGAACTGACCCGCATGCGGCATGCTGCGCGTCGCCACGGACGGTATGGCGCCGCGCAGCATGCCTGCTCGTGGTCGTGGTGATCGCCGGCGGGTGCATCGCGCGCTCCGGGGACGGCCCTGACGAGGATCCGCAGCGCGCGGCTGGCGAGCTCGTGTCGCAGCTCGGTCTGACCGATGCTGGCGGTGACGTGCCCGCGGCGGTGCACGAGCAGGAGCTCAAGCTGGAGCGGTCCTACTACACCGTCCAGGGACGCATCGAGGCGGACGACCGCGAGGATGCCGTCGCGCAGTTGACGGACCGGCTCGCCAGGTCAGGATGGGACATCCGGTCCTCCGAGGTGGTCGATCTCTCCCTCGGCCACCGCATCCGCGCGCTCCGCCGTGGCCTCGTCGTCGAGGTGTTCACCGGGCCGGGCAGCCCCGACCTGCCGGGCTTCCCGCCGGAGGAGGGACGAATGTGGGTCGCCCTGCGCGTCGCGGTCATCGGGTCCGGACCGGCCTGGGCCACGGCCGACACGTAGGCGAGGCGGCCGATCGGCCATCTAAAGGGCAGCGGCGACCGCGCGCTGCAGCCTGTCGGAACCGCGACCGAGGTCGACCGGAAACCGTCGGTGGGCGCACAGTCACGCTTGGGACGTCGAGGTAGGGAATCAGCGACGCCGACCCGACGGTTGGCAGGCTCTTGCCGACCGCCTCGGCAGCGGCCTCCTCGAAGTTCTTTGCTGCCGCGGCATGCACCCCAAGAGCTGGGGCTCGGCGCCCGGATTCCAGCCCTCGCACACAGGAGTCGTGTTGGCCCAAACGGCTCAGTTGTGTTTGGCGCTCGGGAGAGCAGGCGAGGGAATCGAACCCCCGTTCCGAGATTGGGAATCAGGCTTGCGGGTGTCACCAGAGTTGCCTCAGTCGAGCAGGTGGGCGACGCTGCTGGTGACGTCGGCCACCGCGAGGCCTTCACGCTCGCCTGCGGCGAGCCAGCGCGCGGAGCTGCCCGACGGGCAGCGGTCCACGGCGAGGACGTCGGTGAGGCGCTCGGCCACCGCCTGGACGTGGCTGATCACCGCGACCATGCGGCCCCGGGTCGCCGAGGATTCCAGCGCGTCGATGGCGGCGTCGAGGTTGTCGCGGTCCAGCGCCCCGAAGCCCTCGTCGAGGAACAGCGCGTCGAGACGGCCCCCGGAGCGGGCGACCATCTCGACCATGCCCAGCGCGAGCGCCAGCGAGGCGACGAACGACTCGCCGCCTGACAGCGTCCTGGGGGAGCGCGCGTAACCGGTCTGGGTGTCGAACACCCGCCACTCGTCGTGCTCGTCGGTGATGTCGGCGAAGGCGTAGCGCCCACCGGTCATCTCGTCGAGCACGGTGGAGGCGACCGCCAGCAGCGCCCGGGAGCGGCGCAGCGTGAGCCAGCGGATGAAGCGCCCGTCCTGCAGCAGGGTCTTGAGGTCGGTGAGCGTACCGGCAACCTCGACGCCCTCGGCCAGACGCCCGTCGAGCGCCGCGACCAGCGGCGCCATGCGCTCCAGCTGGTCGACCCGGTCCCGGGCCTGCCTGGCGGCCGCGCGCAGCTGCACCTGGATGTCAGCGAGCGCGTCGGCCGAGTCGACCTGCGCGGCGGCCAGCAGCCGCGCCAGGTCAGCCTCCTGGCGAGCTGCCTCGCGCTCGACCTCCTCGACGGCCACCTGCCCGGCTCGCAGCCCGGCTTCGGCCACCGCCGCCACGGCCCGCGCGTCGTCGGCGAGCTGCTCCAGCGTCTCCCCCAGCTCCGGCAGCTTCGCGGGCAGCTCGACGCCGACGTGCTGGAAGGCCCGGGCCCGCTCGCAGATCCGTTCCAGGCGGGCACGCAGGCGCGTCGCCGGCTCGACCACCTCACCGTGGCGGCGCTCCGTCAGGCCGGTGCGCTCCTCGCGCAGGGTGTGCAGGACGTCCTGGGCGCTGCGCAGCTCGGCGTCGCGCGCAGCGAAGCGTTCCTGTCGAGCGTGCGCGGCGGCCCGGGCGTCGGCCAGGAGCGCCTCGGTGAAATCGTCGGCGCTGACCGCTTCGGCGGTGAAGGCCTGCGGCAAGGTCGGGCGGAACAGGTCAGGCAACCCCGCGACCGCGGTGGCGACCCGCTCGAGCCGGCCGGTGAGTCGAGCGCTCTCCTGCTCCGCCTGCCTGGCGGTCTGGCGCGCTTCCGTGGCCTGCACGCGCTCGCGGTCGCGTGCCCGCCGGGCGTCGTCGCGGGCGGCGTCCCGCGCCTGCACCGCACGCTGCAGTCCGGACGCGTCGGGCGCGGCCCAGCCGTCGGGAAGCGCACGGGCGCACACCGGGCAGTCGTCGCCGGGATGCAGCCCGTGGGCGGCCGTTGCGGCCACGTCCACGCGCTGCCAGCGCGACACGGCTTCCTCGGCGCTGCGCCACCGCGCCTCGGCGTCGTCGGAGGCGGTCTTCAGGCGCTCGGCTGCACGCTGCTGCAGGTCGGCGGCGGTGCGCAGGTCTGCGATGCGCCGCAGGTGGTCGGCGAGGTCGTCGAGGCTGGCGGTCAGCTTGTCGAGGGTCGCGACCGCTTGCTGTGTCGCCCCGCGGTCGGGGCCGCCGTCGTCGACGGGACGAGCGAGCTCGGCGACCTGGCGCTCCTGCTCGCCGATGCGCTGCTCGAGCGCGTCGAGCCGACGGTCGAGGGCCCCGGCGGTCGCCAGCAGCCGGCTGGCCTCCGCCGCTTCGTCGCCGGCGAGGACGTTCTCGAGCTGGCTGACCGCGGCGCCGATGACAGATGCCCGGCGCCGCGCCTGCTCGGCCGCCTTCTGGCAGCGGTGGACCTCGTCGGCGGCCTCGTCGGCGGCCTGCGCCGCTTGCTGGGCGTGCGCGGCGGCGTCGCAGGCGCCGGCCAGCTCCGCGGCGACGTCGTCGGGGTAGGCCTGGCGCCGGCCGCGCAGGAACTCCAGGTGCGCGCCGAGCTCCCGCAGCGCCTCGTCGGCCAGCCCGCGGGCGGCGACGAGATCGTCGATGCGCCAGATCTGCGCCAGGATGCGCATCCGGTCGACGTCGCCCTCGGTCAGCAGCCGCGCGAACTGGCCCTGGGGAAGGACGACCGTGCGGGTGAACGCGTCCCAGTCCAGGCCCAGCAAGCGCTCGACCGCAGGGTTGACCTGGCGCACCCCGTCGATGGTGGGCCGGTCGCCGTCGAGGCAGACCAGCTCCGCGCTGGCCGGGCCCGGGGTGCGGTCCTGGCGGCGCTTCAGCGCACGGGTGACCTGCCAGCGGTTGCCGTCGGCGTCGAACACCAGTCGCACCCGCATCTGCGGGCAGTCGTCGCCGACCAACACCCCGGCCTGCTTCGTCCACGTCGCGTTGCCGTACAGCGCCCAGGTCAGCGCCTCCAGGATCGACGACTTGCCCGCCCCGGTGTCGCCGATGATCGCCACGAGCTGGCGGCCGGTGAAGTCGATCGTCGCCAGACGCCGGAAACTGCGTAGCCCCTCGATCGTGAGCTCCACCGGGCGCATCAGCCCGGCTCCTGGGTCGGGTCCCCCAGCAGGTCGGCCAGCCCGAAGTCGGCGGGCTGCTCCGCGTGCACACCGGCCATCGCGGCGTCGAACAGCGCCAGGACCCGATCGGGGGTGGCGTGGCGCAGGTTCTGCGCCGCCGCGTACTCGCGGAACAGGTCGACGACGTCGGCTTCGGCCTCGGCGTCGCCGGCCTCCCGCAGGGGCCGGTCCAGGCTGGAGGTGACCCGGTTGGCGATCTCGAACACCGACGCGTCGGGGCAGCGCTCGGCGACCTTGTCGGCGAGCTCGGGATCGGGCACGTCGGTCTCGATCACCGCTTTGAGGATGCCGTCGCCGACGCCGCCTGCCTGCGCGCAGAAGTCCCCCCAGGAGCCCTCGAAGCGCACCAGCCGCCGCCCGCCGGACAGGCCAACCACCTCGGTGCGGGCCGACCCTCCAGGGGTCGCCTGCACGCATACCACGGACTTGTCTTCGCCGTGCTCGCCGAAGTCGATGGCGATCGGCGAGCCCGCGTAGCGCCCGCTCACCGACCCGCCGGGCAGTGCCTGGGGCCGGTGGATGTGGCCGAACGCCGCGTAGGTCACCGGCGGCAGCGACTCGACGCGGGTGGCATAGTCCTCGGAGACGTGCACGCTGCGCTCGGTGCCGCCCAGCTTCGCGTCGTGGACGTGCAGGTGGGCCGCGTACAGCAGCACGTCGCGCGGCGGCTGGTAGCCGGCTTCCAGCTGGGCCTGCAGCTGGCGGTTGAGCACCCGCACCCCGTCGGCGTACGCGCCGGTCCACGCGGCCGGGTCGTTGGCGAGCAGGTCGACGAGCGTGTTGGGGTGCAGGAAGGGCATGCAGGCCAGGCGGACGTCCTCGCCGCCGTCGCCGGCGAAGCACAGGACCTGCGGCTCGGTGACGAACCACAGCCGTCGGGTGCCGGGGCGCAGCTTCTGGAAGGTGTCGAGGACCCGCAACAGCGCCCGCGAGTCGTGGTTGCCCGCGACGACGACGGTCGGGGCGATGGCCGACAGCCGGCCCAGGGACTCGGCCGCGAGCTGCATGGCCTCGACCGGCGGGCGGGTCGCGTGGAACAGGTCGCCGGAGTGTACGACGAGGTGGGGGCGCCACTGCCGCGCGACCTCGGTGAGCTCGTCGAGGACGCGGACGTGGTCGGGCAGCCGCGACACCCGCCCCAGGGCCACCCCGAGGTGCCAGTCGGAGACGTGCAGCAGCCGCATCAGCGCCGGCGGATGCGGTCCATGAGCTCGTCGGCGCGTCCCGCCTCCTCCGCGGCCGACGGCTGCCCCTCGTCGGTGTTCGTGGCGAACGCGGGGAAGGGGAAGCGCAGCGGCACCGGCTCGGGCACGAGCGGCTGGGCGAGGATCATCGTGCCGGGCAGGAAGCGCGCCGCCCGCTCGCGCAGCTCGGGGGACAGGAACCGGTACTCGGCGGCCTCGCCGGCGTCGAGTCGGCCGACGACCTTGACCGCGGCGTTGCGCGGCAGGGCCGGGGCGACCGCGCTGACGGCCTGCTGCGCGCCGATCAGCAGCACCCCGAGGGCGCGGCCGCGTTCGGCGATGTCGACCAGCAGCTCCTTCAAGGGGCTGCGGCCCTCCCGCGGCGCGTACTTGTTGAGCTCGTCGAGGACGACGAAGCGCAGGGGCTCGCGGCCCGTGCCCTGCTTGGAGTCCCACACCCGGGCCAGCAGGGCCCCGACCACGAAGCGCTGGGCGTCGTCGTGCAGGCGCGAGATGTCGACGACGTGCACCCGTGCCTGGTCGAAGTCGACGGGATCGACGCCGGCGGACACGAGATGGCCGATGCGCCGGCGCAGCTTCACCAGCCGGCGCACGAACGCCCGGGCGGTGCCCTGCTGCACACCGCCCAGCCACGGACGGGCGGCGTCCTCCTCGTCGGGGTGGGTGGCGACGAGCCGGCGCTCGAGGAAGGTCACAAGGTCGGAGAAGTCGCGGATCACCTCCCCCTCGAACGCCTGGGCGGTCGCCACCTGGCGGCCGGCGAGGCGGTCGGGGTCCCACGGGGCGTCCTCGGCCACGCGGTCGCGCAGCACGATCACCCCGGAGCGGTCGCCGTCCAGCGGCGCGAAGTGCCGCAGCAGCTGCAGACGCACCTGCTGCTCGACGAAGCCGACCTGGGTGGCGCGCTCGTCCTCCTCGGTGAAGCAGTACTCCAGGAGGCCTTGGCGCACGAAATGCTCAGGCGTCCACCCGTAGGCGACGACGTCGGCCTGGGCCCGCGAGCGCACGTCGGGCACGACCGTCGTGGCGTCGCCAGGCACCCGGGGCGCGTACAGGCGTACGTCGCCGAACGGGCCGGGGGCACCGTCGCCCAGCGCGCGCCAGCCGTCCGCGGCGTCGGGCAGGGCGGCGAACCTGCGGTTCGGCCGGTCCAGGTGCAGCAGGTCCTCGCCTTTCGTGTTGAACACCAGCGCCTTGGTGTTCGGCAGGTGCACGCCGAGCAGGGCGCGCCCCTGATCGGTTTCGAACAGCATGTACAGCAGGAACAGCGCGTAGCTGGTCTTCGTCGCCACACCGCTCACGCCCGAGATCGACACGTGCCCGCCGCGGCTGCCGTTGACGAAGTCGAAGTCGACGTGGATCGGCTGGCCGGTCTGGTCGAGCCCGACCGGCAGCGGACGCTCCATCTGGTCCAGGAACAGCGCCTCGTCGCGCTCGGCGCCGACGCAGCGCGACACGACCACGCCGGGCTCGGGCGGCAGCCACCGCTCCGGCACGGTGCGCAGGATCTGCACCTCGACACGGCGGATCGTCTCACCGGGCATGGTCTGCGCGCCGATGCGCATGGTGTCCGAGGGGAAGTCGGCGCCTTCGATGTGGCGGACGGTCTCCACCACCATCCCGTAGTGGGTGACGGTCCCCCCGCCGGGCAGGGCCTGGGCGCAGGTGACGAGCTCGTCGAGCTCGACCACCGCGTCGGGGTCGAGCACGACGAAGAAGCGCCGCGAGTTCGCGTCGACCGAGCCGTCGACGAGGCCGATGCGCTGGGGGTCGGGGGGCATCGTCATGCCGCCTCCTCGTTGGCGTGCAGGGCGGCGGCGCGGATCGCACGGACGGCGAGCCCGGGGTCGCCGAGCAGATGTCGCAGTCGGGCCTCCAGCTTCGCCACCGGCTGCAGGTTGACGGGGGCGCGGCTGTCAAGGTGTGCCACACCGGCGTAGCGGGGCAGCAGGAGTGCAGCGCGGTCAGCGGTCGCGGCGGGCGCCGCCCCCCCCCC
>DASZOD010000177.1:0-5110 GCA_035550935.1 Egibacteraceae bacterium
GCCTGGTTGGGCCCGCGGCCCAGTGCCTGTCCGGCGATGGGGGCCGCCACACACCCCGATGGCCGCACGTGCAGTGGTAGAGGACCAGCGGTCCGCCGGGGCCGTTGACGATCGCGTCGACGCCCGACGGCCAGACCAGCACCCTGGCTCGGCACCCCGGGCAGTAGGTGTCGAACACGGCGCCCTCCAGCCCTCAGCGACTTCTCAGCAACTCCTCAGCGCCGGCGCAGGCCCGCGGCTGCTCGTGGAGCCTGGCGGTGCACAACCTCGGGGGTCGGCGGCGCAGGCCAGGGCCAGGGCCAACCGTGTCAGGCCCCGCCGCCACGCCGCGGGGCGCTCGCGGTGAGGCGTCATGGCGCGTGCGCGCCGCTGGGCCGCTGCCTGGCGGCGGAGTTCCTCGGCCAGGACCTTGGCGGTCATATCCGACACCAGCGGGTGCATGGCCCCTCCAGCTGCCTGTAACCTGCGTTCTAGCCTAGGAGGTTACAGCACCCCCGTGGGCCTGTCAACGGTTACCCTGGCGTCGGGTCAACGGATGCGCACACTGCCGGCAAGGCCGCCAAGCCATGAGCCAGAGCCCCCCACCGCAGACTGCACCAGAACCCGCGACGGCTCCCGCAGGGCTGGCGCTGGTCGAGTCGTTCGTCAACACCGCCGACCTCGAGGCCGGCAGCGACGCCTTCGCAGACACCCACGGGCTCGCACGCTGGCTGCACGACCAAGGCCTGCTCGATCCAGCCGAGGCCGACGTGCAAAGAGACGACCTCCAGCGAGCGCTCCGGGTCCGCGAGTTCCTGCGGGCCATGATGCTGGCCAACCACGACGGGGTGGCCGCCGCGGACAGCGTCGTGGGCCGGCTCGACCGCCAGGCCCGCGACCTGCCCCTCACGGTCCACTTCGCCAGCGACCCGCCCCAGCTGCGCCCGCTGGGCACCGGAGTCGAGGCGGCGCTGGCCCGCATCCTGGCGATCGTCTACGACGCCACGCGCGCCGGGACCTGGTCGCGGATGAAGGTCTGCCGCGACGACGCCTGCCGCTGGGCCTTCTACGACGCCTCGCGCAACCGCTCCGGCAAGTGGTGCTCGATGGCCGTCTGCGGCAACCGGGCCAAGGTGCGCTCCTACCGCCAGCGCCACGACCTGGCGTGAGGCCAGACGGGGCGGTGATCTGGCGTCGTGACCGTGTGGTCGCGGATCCGCCCGGCGCCGGCGCGCCCGGAGCGACCAGCGGGCGCTGGACCCGCCGGGGAAGTGCCGCCCGGCGGGTTCCGCGACCACGGGCGCGAACGGCCCGCCCAGGGGTGACTACTGCCGTGCGCTACGCGGCCAGCCGGGACCGCACCATCGCGGCCAGGTCCCCCACCGTCCTGACGTCGCGCATGTCGTCCTGGCCGAACATGACCTCGTAGTGGTCCTGCAGCTCGATGGCCAGCTCCACCAGCCGGAAGCTGTCGGACACCAGGTCGGTGAGGACCGCGTCGGACGGCGCGCGGGAGTCCGGGATCGCCAGCAGCTCGGCGATCCTGCGCCGGACGTCGTCGACGGTGACCACAGACATGGTCAGGACTGCCTGCGGCGGGCGGCGGTCAGGAACGACAGGCGCTGTTCGTGCTCGCGCAGCGTCTTGGCGTAGACGGTGCGGTCGGCTTCGCGGTAGCGCCGCACCAGGCCGTCGACGTGGTCCTTGCCGTAGCGCTGCCCGAACCCTCGCAGGGCGTCGCGGACCCACTGCTGGTGCCAGCGCTCGTCGTGCATGATCCTGTCGATCGTCGAGCGGACCTCGGGCTGCAGGCCGGGCACCGCCAGGTGCTTGGCGTACTGGTTGACGACCCGCTGTTCGAACACCAGGGTGATGGCCAGGACCTCCATCAGGTTGACCGGCAGGCCCGCCGCCTCCAGGTACTGGTCCTGGTAGGCGGCGGACAGCTTCTGCGGGCGGGCGCCCAGCTGGGCGAGGCAGTCCGTCCAGTACCAGGCGTGCTGGGCCTCGTCGGCGAAGTGCTTGGACAGGTCGTGCTGGATGGGTCCGGGCTTGGCCGCTCGAGCCAGGCGCCCGAAGAACAGCGACCCGTTGATCTCCGAGGTGCGGTAGTAGCTGAGCAGGAAGACCTCGTCGTCAGACAGGGCCATCTAAGCTCACCTCCCGGACGGCGACGGCCAGCGGGCCGGCGTCCAGCGCCACGGCGACGTAGCGCAGCGTGCCTGCCCCAGGCCCGCTGGCCTGGCCGCAGGCCGCGCCCGGGTCGGCGAGCCGGTAGTCGCCCAGCAGTGCGCCGCCGTTGTCGGGGGTGGCCTTGTACAGGGCCTCCTTCGCGGTCCACAGGCGCAGCAGCGCCCGGGCCCGCCAGCGCTCGGGCAGCCCGGCCAGCCAGTCCTGCTCGGCCGGCTGCAGGAAGAAGCGGCCCGCGCGGGGGTCGACGGTCGCCCGCACCGGTTCGAAGTCGATCCCGACGCCGCCGACGGGCGTGTCGCAGGCCACCGCGAAGGCGACCCCGCCGGCGTGGGTCAGCGACAGCCGCCGGTGGGGAAATGACAGCGCGGAGGTGTCGGAGTCGCCGGGGCCCAGCAGCCGGCGCAGGGCGGCCCGTCCCAGCAGCCAGTCGCTGCGCCGCGGCCCCGGCGGCAGCGCCCGCCAGCGCGCCGCCTCACCGACGGTCAGCGCCGACGGGCGCAGGGGCCGGCGGGCGGCGCCCAGGCGGATCGGCACGCCCAACAGGCCGGAGGCGGCCAGGGCGGTGCGCTGCAGGTCAGGCCACGCCAACGCGCTTCCCCCAGCGGGTGGCGACCAGCTGCCGGCAGGTGCGGCGCACCAGGTCGGCGGCGTCGGGCGCCCGGTAGCCGCCCATCGCGGCGCGCAGGCGGCTGTTGTCGAGGTCCTTGCGCACGTACAGCTGGCGGGCGAAGGGCGCAACGTTGCGCAGGGCCTGGGTCACGAAGCTGCCCCCGAACGAGGTGACGCCGTCCACGAGCAGCTCGAAGGACTCCCGGTCGGCCAGCAGCGGGCGCAGGATCCGCCTGCGGCGGAAGTCCTCCACCTGGCCGAACTCGGCGGCGGCGACCGTCAGCAGCCCGTCGAGGGTGAGGCTGTCGCCGCAGCCGTGCGCGACGTGGTACACGCCCCCCGGTCGCTGCGGTGCCATGAGCTGGACGACGGCGTCGCCGCCGAACGCGGCGGTGACGAAGTACAGCGGCGTGTCGGCGCGGCCCGGCAGCAGCGGCAGCATGCCGTAGAACCACAGCTTCAGGGTCTCGTGCACGGCGTTGTGCTGGGTGACCGCGCCGCTGTCGTCGTCGGCGACCACGGTGGCCACGCGCAGGATGCGCCACGGCAGGTCGCCGTAGCGCTCCACCAGCAGCCGCTCAGCCTTGGCCTTGGACCACTCGTAGGCGTTGGCGAACCCGGCCTGGCCGTCGCAGGGCTGCTCGGCGATGCGGCCCTCGCGCAGGCCCGACGAGTACACCGTGCTGATGTGGCCGACGCTCTCCAGGCGCGGGCAGCGCCGGGCGAACGCCAGCACCTTGTCGGTGCCCTCCACGTTGACCCGGGTGGCCAGCCCCCGTTCGACGTCGAAGCGGGTGACCGCGGCGGCGTGCACGACCTGGGTGATGCGCCGCTGCACGCCCTCGTCGAGCGCTGCGAAGGGCGCGACGGCGGTCAGGTCTCCTGCCACGTAGCGCACGCGGCGCCCCTCAGAGCCGAAGTGGGCCTCCAGGGCCGCCCGCGCCGCGGCCGGCCCGCCGGCGTCGCCGCCGTCGCCGGCGCGCAGCAGGAGCACCACCCCCAGGTCGCTGCTGTCCAGGTAGCGCCGGGCCAGGACCCGCCCCAGGTAGCCGCCACCTCCGGTGATGAGCACCAGCGGCCCGCTCATCGGCGCGTCGGGACTGCGTCGACCTGGGGCCAGTCCGCGGCGTCGGGCCCGAAGTGGTGGATGAACGCCGCCAGCCAGCGTTCGATGCCGAACGCGACGCAGGCCGTGTGCACAGGCTGGGCGCGCTCGCCGGTGGCCCGCTCGATGCCGAAGGCGCGCCCGAAGTGGTCGTGGTGCAGGTTGGCCGACGCGATCGCCAACCGGCCCTGGAAGACCAGCTCCTGCTTGGTGGGGTCGACCTGCTGCATGAGGTAGCGGGGGTTCTTGGACGGCTGGAAGAACGGGTCGCTGGCCGGCTCCCAGCGCAGCGGCAGCCCGAGCTGGGACACCAACTGGTCGATGGTGGCGGTGGCCTGGTCCAGGAAGGCCCGCGCCTCCGCGCCTGTGCCCATGCACACGATCTCGCGCATGGTGAAGCTCCACTGCCGTTCGAGGGGCAGGTAGTGGCGCTCCCGGCGGAAGCAGACGCTGCTGGTGGTGAAGTGGGCGGGCCCGTCGAAGCGCCGGCCGCGGTGGTGCGCGTAGAGGTGGTAGCAGGCCGCCGGCGTCAACACCTCCCGGATAGGGGCCAGCGCGCTGGGCTGCACGCGCCCGTCGCCGGACACGGGCTGCCCGCCGGCGAAGCGCTCGAGGTTGGCCGGCTCGGCGTCGAGGCAGGCCGGGAAGGTCGCCAGGTGGGGAAACGAGCGGAACCAGTCGATGCGTTCCAGCTCGGCGGCCGCCAGGAACGCCGGGAAGCGCAACTCGGCCGCCTGCCAGCGCGACGCCATGGCTACGAAGCGCCGGTCGAGGCGGTCGGCGAGCGCCAGCAGCGGTCCCGACAGGACGGCCTGGCCGTCGGCCCAGTGCAGGCCGGCCACGTCCGCCAACGCGGCGTCCCGCTGGGTCACCGGGGCGCCCCGTCGAAGAAGGTCGCGTAGATGGTGTTGATGTCGCGGAACACCCCGGGGCGCAGCGCGGCGGGGTCGATCGGGCCGGCCCGCAGCTGTTCGACCAGCAGCAGCAGGTCGACCACCTGCAGCGAGGTGAGGTAGCGGGACTCGATCAGCGGGGTGCGGTCGTCGATCTGGTCGGGGCTCAGGCCGGGGTTGCGTTCGCACAGCCACGTCCGCAGGGCCGCCCGTACCTGCGCTTCCGGCGGCGCGCTCACAGCCGGGGCTCCTCGTCCAGCACGCCGGCGCGCAGCAGCGCCCGCAGGCACCTGCGGCTGACCTGTTGCCGGTGGCGCCGGCCGGCCGGGTG
>DASZOD010000178.1:0-25205 GCA_035550935.1 Egibacteraceae bacterium
GATCAAGCTAGGGCGAGGGCGACCGCGCAGCGGTCGCCGGCGGGCGGGATCATCAGGGCGGTCCACGCCCGGCGGCGTCCGGCCCAGCTTGTGCGGCGCGCGCCTAACCGGCACACTGCGCCCATGATGGTCTGCCAGGGCCTGCTCGAGCGCCGGACCGCCGCGGCGGTCGGCTCGCCCCTGCAGGTGACCACCATCATTAGCCCGCTCCCGTAGGACCGGCGCTCGGTGCCGGCTCGCGGGAGCGGCGGCACCGACGGAGCAGCGGTCCGCCACATCCCACGCCGGCAGCGGCAGCCCTGAGCAAAAGGCCGACATCGTGGGACCGCCACCGGCAGTGGACTTGTACGACACCACCCTCCGCGACGGCACCCAGCGTGAGGGCATCTCGTTGAGCGTCGCCGACAAGCTGCGGGTCGCCACGCTGGTCGACTCGCTGGGCGTGGGCTACATCGAGGGCGGCTGGCCGGGCGCCAACCCCAAGGACAACGAGTTCTTCCGCCGCGCCGCGGCGGGGGACCTGCCGCTGGGGCGGGCGACGCTGGCCGCGTTCGGCATGACCCGCCGGCCCCACGCGCAGGCCGCTGGCGACCCCACCCTGGCGGCGCTGCTGGACGCCGGCACCGCCGTGGTGTGTCTGGTCGGCAAGTCCTGCAGCCGGCACGTGCGCGAGGCGTTGGGAACCACTGGCGAGGAGAACCTGGCCATGGTGGCCGACTCCGTGCGGCTGCTGCGCAGCGAGGGCCGACGGGTGTTCTTCGACGCCGAGCACTTCTTCGACGGCCACGCTCGCGACGAGACGTACGCCTTGGAGGTGGCGGTCGCCGCCAGCGAGGCCGGGGCCGAGTGCGTCGTGCTGTGTGACACGAACGGCGGGACGCTGCCCGACCGCGTCGAAGCGGTCGTCGCCCAGCTGGTCGCCCTGCTCGGAGTCCGCGCCCAGGTCGGCGTGCACGTGCATAACGACACCGACTGCGCGGTGGCCAACTCGCTGGTGGCGATCCGGGCGGGCGCGACCCACGTGCAGGGCACCGTCAACGGAGTCGGCGAGCGCTGCGGCAACGCCAACCTCGTGTCGATCATCGCCAACCTCAAGCTCAAGGCGGGTCTCGACGTCATCGCCGACGACGATCTGCGCAGGCTCACCCACGTCGCCCACGCCGTGGCGGAGGTCATGAACCTCGCGCCCGACCCGCACGCCCCCTACGTCGGCCACGCCGCGTTCGCCCACAAGGCCGGGCTGCACGCCTCGGCGGTGGCCAAGCGGCCCGACCTGTACCAGCACGTGGGCCCCGACCGGGTCGGCAACACCCTGCGACTGTTGGTCAGCGAGCTGGCCGGCCGTTCCACGGTCGTGCTCAAGGGCAGGCAGCTGGGCCTGGACCTGGCGGCGGACACTGAGGCCGTCGCACGGATCCTGCAGCGGATCAAGGAGCTGGAGCACGCCGGCTACACCTTCGAGGCGGCCGATGCCTCCTTCGAGCTGCTGGTGCGCACCGAGACCGGCGACAGCCCGGCCTTCTTCCGACTCGAGAGCTTCCGCACCATCGTCGAGCGCGACGCCCAGGGACGGGTCGTCGCCGAGGCGACGGTGAAGGTGTGGGTCGGCGACGAACGCCTGATCGGCACCGCGGAGGGCAACGGCCCGGTCGACGCGCTCGACCGCGCGTTCCGGGTCGCCGTCGGCGGGCGCTACCCGGAGCTGGCGCGGCTGCACCTGGCCGACTACAAGGTCCGCATCCTCGACCGCGGTGCGGGCACCGGCGCCACCACCCGGGTGCTGGTGACCTCCACCGACGGCGAGCGGGAGTGGGAGACCGTGGGGGTGTCGTCGAACATCATCGAGGCCTCGTGGCTGGCCATGCAGGACGCCTACGACTACGGTCTCCTGCACGCCCGGGTGGAGGCATAGGGCCCGGTGCGCATCGTGCGCGTGGCCCGCCCCGCAGGTCCCGCCTTCGGCGTCGTCCGCGACGGCCATGTCGTGCTCATCGAGCCCCACCCGTTCACCAGCTTCACGCTCACCGACCAGGTGGCTCCGCTGGACCGGGTGCGCCTGCTGGCGCCGGTCATCCCCTCCAAGGTCCTGTGCGTGGGCCTGAACTACGCCGACCACGCCGCCGAGCTTGGGGTCGACCTGCCGGCCGAGCCGCTGATCTTTGACAAGCTGGCCACCGCGGTCGTCGGTCCGGGGGCCGACATCCGCCTGCCGGCGCTCAGCCGCGAGGTGCACCACGAGGCCGAGGTCGCCGTCGTCATCGGCCGCGTGGCCCGCCGGGTCGGCCCCGGCGAGGCGCTCGGCGCGGTGGCCGGCTACACCTGCGCCAACGACGTCACCGCCCGCGACCTGCAGCGCCGCGACGGACAGTGGACCCGCGCCAAGGGCTTCGACACCTTCTGCCCGCTGGGACCGTGGATCGACACCGACGCCGACCCCGCCGACGGGCTGGCGGTGCGCTGTCGGGTCAACGGCGAGCTGCGTCAGGACGGCACCACCGCCGACTTCGTGTTCGGCGTGGCCGAGCTGGTCAGCTACGCGTCGTCGTTCACCACGTTGCTGCCCGGTGACGTGCTGCTCACCGGCACCCCGGCCGGCGTCGGGGAGCTGCGTGACGGCGACACCGTCGAGGTAGGAGTCGCGGGGATCGGCACGCTCAGCAATCCTGCGGTCAGCGACGCGGGCCACGGTGGGCGGGCGGGCTGAGCGGTCGGCGCAAGCCTCCCCGGGCGTGTTCACTGTGTCCATGGGCGGTTCCCTGCCGCGCTCGGATGCTCTCGTCGAGCCGGTCGAGCAGTTCGTCGGCGCGCTGGCCCCCGTGCTGGCCGGTCTTGCCGGGGCGACCGGATCGAGTCGGGCCGGTGGGCTGGAGGAGGACGCGGCGCTGGAGGCCTACGACCTGGCCGCGGCGTTCGTCGACAGCGACGGTCGACACAGCGACGACGAGCTGTGGGCGTTCATCACCGCCTTCGCGCCGCGCTTCGCCACCCGGCTGCGCCAGGCCACCCCGGTGCACGTGCGCGCCGCCGGGCTGGTCGCGGGCAAGCGCGCCTGGCTGCACAAGCCCTCGCTGCTGTTCGACACGCTCCTGCAGGCCGACCTGCGCAACGGCACGCGCCACGCCTGGGCCTACTACGAGCACGCGATGCTCATCGCCCACACCGTCGTGTCGCTGGACGCGCACACCTCCCACGCCGAGCTGGCCGCGCTGGACGGCTTCCGCACGATGCTGCTCCAGGCGCTGGCCGCCGCGGGGTTGCGCCCGGTTGCCGGCGCTCCGGGCGGCACCACCGCGGCCAGGCCCGTCGCGCCGCCTGAGGCCGTGGAGGGCGAGCGGCTGGCGGCCCCGCGGCCCCTGGACGAGCTGCTGGGGGAGCTCGACGACCTGATCGGCCTCGACGCGGTGAAGGCCGAGGTCAAGCTCGTCGCCGACCTGCTGCAGGTCCACGACCTGCGCCGCCAGCGCGGCCTGCCCGTGCCCGAATCCACTCACCACCTGGTGTTCACCGGCAACCCCGGCACGGGCAAGACCACCGTGGCCCGCCTGCTGGCGCAGATCTACCGGACGCTGAAGGTCGTCGAGCGTGGCCACCTCGTCGAGACCGATCGCTCGGGGCTGGTTGCCGGCTACGTCGGCCAGACCGCCACCCGGGTGCGCCAGGTCTTCGACCGTGCCATGGGCGGGGTGCTGCTGATCGACGAGGCCTACGCGCTCGCACGCGGCGGCGAACGGGACTTCGGCATCGAGGCGATCGACATGATCGTCAAGCTGGTCGAGGACCGCCGCGATGCGCTGGTCGTCATCGTCGCCGGCTACCCCGACGAGATGGCGACGTTCCTGGACTCCAACCCCGGCCTGCGCTCGCGCTTCCCCAAGACGATCTTCTTCCCCGACTACAGCGGAGACGAGCTCCTCGCGATCTTCGCCGTCATGGCGGCACAGGACCACTACCGCTGCACCCGCAGGGCCCGCGGGAAGGTGCGCGCGTTCTTCGACCTCCAGCAACGCGACCGCGGCTTCGGCAACGCCCGGCTCGCCCGCAACCTGTTCGAGCAGGCCATCGCCAACCAGGCCAGCCGCATCGTCGCGATGGACGCCCCCGACGACGACGACCTCGTCACGCTGACCGCCCATGACATCCCGGACTGACCTGGGCCCCCCAGGCGCGCGACCGCGATGAAGCGGTTCCTCGCGCTGCTGGCCGCGGTGGCGATGGTCGTCGTCGCCTTGCAGGTCCGCGGCCGCCTGCAAGACGGTGGTGCCGCCGCCCGCCTGGTCTGCGCACCCGAGGTCGCCGCCGCCTGCCGGGCCCTGGACGAGCGCGGCGGCCTGGAGGTCACCGTGGAGGAGGCCGGGCGGACCGAACGGCGGCTGACCGACGCCGACGTGGACCGCGCCGATCCGGGACTGGACGGCTGGCTGGTGCCCGCCCCGTGGCCGGCGATGGTCGACGAGGCCCGGCAGCGCGCCGGGCTGCCGCCGGTGTTCGCCGAGATCACGCCGGCGCTGGCCCGCTCCCCGCTGGTCATGGCGCTCTGGGAGGATCGGGCTCGGGTGCTGGAGGCCGCATGCGGCGGTGCGGTCGGCTGGCGCTGCGTCGGCGAGGCCGCCGGCGGCTCCTGGGCCGAGCTCGGCGGCCCGGGCGCGTGGGGGCAGGTCAAGCCCGGCCACGCCGACCCGGACGTGTCCGCCCGCGGGCTGCTCGTCCTCGCCCAGGCGGCCGGCGACTTCCTGGGGGGAACCAACTTCAGTGCCCGCGACCTGCAGGACGACGCGTTCCTGGGCTGGTTGACCGAGCTGGAACAGGCGATGCCGTCGCAGTTGCGGACGGCGGACTCGGCCCTGGAACAGATGGTGCGGTTCGGGCCGGCGGGCGCCGACGCGGTCGGCGCGCTGGAGGCCGAGGCCGGCCCGCTGCTGGCTCGCTCGGCTGACCGGGCGGGGTCGCTGATGCTGCTGCACCCCGACCCGGTCGTCACCGCCGACGTGATCCTGGCACCATTGGCAGGCAGCGCGCACCAGGACCGGCTACGCGACCTCGTCGGCGGAGCGGACGTGGCAGCGGCGCTGGCGGCAGCGGGCTGGAGGGTTCAGGGCCGGCCGCCGGTGCCAGGCGTGCCGTCGCAGTTGGTCTTGCCGGGGGAGCCGGGCCTGCCGTCCCCCGGCGCGCTGGCCGCCCTGCGGGCGGTCGTGCAGGAGGTGGCGCGATGAGGCTCGTGCACGGGATGGCTCTGCTGGTGGTCTGCGCGCTGGCGGCCGCCTGCGGGGTGTTCGACAGCGCCGGCGACGGCGACGGCCAGGAGCGGGATCTGGCCGACCCCGGCGACTGCATCGTGGTGGACATGGCCGTGTCGTCGGAGAAGGCCGACCTCATGCGCGACCTCGCGCGCACCTTCAACGGTTCGGAGCAGGCCCGCGTCGACGGCGAGTGCGTGTTCGTGCGGCCCCAGAGCAAGGCGTCGGGCGGCGCCATGACACTGTTGAGCCAGGGCTGGCCCGACGAGGACGCCGAGGGTCCGCGCCCGGTCGTGTGGTCGCCGGCGTCCAGCGCCTGGGGCGCGATCCTCAACCAGCGGCTGGCCGATCGCGGCGAGCCCGACATGGCGCCGCCGTCGGAACCGTTCATGCTCACGCCGCTGGTCATCGCCATGCCCGAGCCGATGGCCGACGCGCTGGGCTACCCCGACACGCCGGTCGGCTTCGCCGACATCCTCGAACTCGCGCGCAGCGCGGAGGGCTGGGGGGCGTTCGGCCATCCCGAGTGGGGCCCGTTCCGGCTGGGCAAGACCAACCCGAACTTCTCCACCAGCGGGTTGTCTGCGCTCATCGCCCAGTACTACGCCGCCACGGGAAAGGTGGGCGGCCTGACCGTCGAGGACCTCGGCCGGCCCGAGGTCGAGGCGTTCGCCCGCGGTGTGGAGTCGGCGGTGGTCCACTACGGCGACACCACCTTGACGTTCCTGAACAACTGGTTCCGTACCGACGCGCGCGGCACGTCGCTGACCTACGCCTCGGCCGTGGCGGTCGAGGAGAAGTCGGTGATCGACTACAACCGCGGCAACCCCGACGGCGTGCTGGACCTCGGCGAGCAGCCCGAGCCCCCGCGGATCCCCCTGGTCGCGGTCTACCCCGAGGAAGGCACGCTGTTCTCCGACAACCCCTACATCGTGCTCGACGCGCCCTGGGTCGACGACCGCCAGCGCGAGGGCGCCCGGCTGTTCGAGCAGTTCGTCCAGCGCCCGGAGAACCAGCAACGGGTCCTGGAGTTCGGCTTCCGCCCGGGCAACACCGAGGTCGCTCTCGCGGAGCCCATCAGCGCCGCGAACGGCGTCGACCCCGCCCAGCCTCAGACCACCCTGGAGATCCCCGAGCCGCCGGTCATGGTCGCGATCCTCGATCGCTGGGCCGAGCAGCGCAAGAGCGCCCGGGTGCTGATGGTCATCGACGTCTCCGGCAGCATGGGCGACGCGGCCGGCGGGGGCACCCGCGACACGAAGTTGGACCTGGCCAAGCGGGCCGCGATCGAGGCGCTGGACCAGTTCAAGGCCGACGACGACGTCGGCCTGCGGATCTTCTCGACCGACCTGTCCGGCGACCCCACGGTGGACTACCTCGACCTGGTGCCGACCGGACCGGTCGGCGAGCAGCGGGAGCTGCTGGCGTCGCGCATCCGCAGCCTTGTGCCGACCGCGGGCACGCCGCTGTACACCGTCGCGCAGGCGTCGTTCAATGACATGCTCGCCGGCTTCGACCGAGACCGCATCAACGCGGTGGTGCTGCTGACCGACGGGCGCAACGAGGATCCGCGCAACGCCGACCTGGAGGGTCTGCTCGGGCTGCTGCGCAGCAACAGCGAGGGCCAGACGACCCGGCCCGTGCGCATCTTCCCGATCGCCTACGGCTCCGACGCCGACCTCGGGGTGCTGCGCCGCATCGCCGAGGCCACCAACGCTCGCGCCTACGACGCCAGCGACCCGGCGACCATCGTCCGGGTGTTCACCGAGGTGGTGAGCAACTTCTAAGCCATGGCACAGCGCTTTCGCGACCGTTTCTTCACCCCGGCCGTCGCCAGGGCGATCACCTCTCCCTCGGCGATCCTGCTGGCCGGGGCCGGGGCGGCGGTGGCGATCGCGGCGGGCCTGCCGGCCGCTGCCGTCGCCGCCGTCGGCGCAGCCGCCTACGCCGGCCGGGTGGCGCTGGCGGTCCCCAGGCGGTCCCCCGCCGAGCACGTCGACTACGCGGCGATCGACGCCCTGGGCCAGCCGTGGTCGCGGTTCTGGCGCGAGGCGCTGGACGCCCGCAAGCGCTACCAGCGGGCCGTCGCCGCAGCCGAGCAGGGCCCGCTGCGCCAGCGCCTGGCCGACATCGGTGAGCGCATCGACACCGGCGTGCGCGAGTGCGTCCGCATCGCCCGCCGCGGGGCGGAGCTCGACCGGGCCCTGCACGAGCTCGAGCCCCCCGGACAGGTCCGCCAGCGGCTGGCCGAGCTCGAGCGCGAGCGGGCGGCCGGCGGCCCTGGCAGCCAGCGGCTGGGCAGGACCGTCCAGGCGCTGGCCGCGCAGCTGGAGTCCACCGAGCGCATCGCCGCCGTGGCCCGCGACACCCGCGATCGGCTGCGGCTGCTCGACGCGCGCCTGGACGAGGCTGTCGCGCGCGCCGTCGAGCTGTCGCTGCGCGCCGGGGACCCGATCGAGCTCGGCGGCCTTGGCGACGACGTCGACTCGCTGGTCGGCGAGATGGAGACGCTGCGCCAGGCGTTGGAGGAGACGGGCGGCACCACCGCGTACACCACCTGACCGGGAGACGGAAATGGGAAAGCTCATCAAGCGGATGTGGCGCTACCTGACGGCGGCGCTGACCGGCAAGTTCAACCAGGTCGCCGACCCCAAGGTCCAGCTGGAGCAGGCGATCCTGGAGGCCCAGGAGCAGCACCGGCGCTTGCGCGAGCAGGCAGCAAACGTCATCGCCAACCAGAAGCAGACCGAGATGCGCCTCAGCCGTGCCCTGCAGGAGCTGGAGAAGGTCAACGGCTCGGCGCAGCAGGCCCTGCTCATGGCCGCCGACGCCGAGAGCAGGGGCGACGATGCCAAGGCCGCCGAGCTCAACCGCGCCGCCGAGTCCTTCGCCAACCGGCTCATCGCACTGGAGCGCGAGGTCGAGGACCTCAAGCAGCTGCACCTGCAGTCCGCCCAGGCCTCCGACCAGGCCAAGGCCGCCGTCGCGCAGAACGCCGGCATCCTGCAGCAGAAGCTCGCCGAACGCCAGAAGCTGCTCAGCCAGCTGGATCAGGCGAAGATGCAGGAGCAGATGAACACGGCGATGACCGCGCTGTCGGAGACCGTGGGCCAGGACGTGCCGACCTTCGACGAGGTGCGCGACAAGATCGAGGCGCGCTACGCCAAGGCGCTGGGCACCTCCGAGCTGAACGCGCAGTCGGTGGAGAGCCGCATGCTCGAGGTCGAGCAGGCGCAGCTCAACAGCGAGGCGCAGGCCCGGCTGTCGCAGCTGCGGTCCAACCTGGGCCTGACGGCCCCCGCCGGCGAGGGCGGTGCCGCCCTGGGGCCCGAAACCGAGAGCGGCCCCTAGGGCGGCGGGTGGGGATCGGACCTGGCGAGGGCTGTCGCTACGCTACGGTGCGGACCACCGACGTCCCGTGCTCAGGAGCGCCATGCCCCCGCCACGCGTCCGCTTCGCGCCCGCGCCCAGTGGCTGGCTGCACGTCGGCGGGGCCCGCACCGCCCTGTACAACTGGCTGTACGCGCGCGGCCGCTCGGGCGCCTTCGTCCTGAGAGTGGAGGACACCGACGCCGAGCGCACCAGCGAGGACGCCCTGGATGCGATCCTGCAGGGCCTGCGGTTCCTCAATCTGGACTGGGACGAGGGCCCCCAGGTCGGCGGCCCCCACGGCCCGTACCGCCAGAGCGAGCGGCGGCCGCTGTACGCCTCGGTAGCCGAGGCGCTGCTGGCGGCGGGGCACGCCTACGACGCCTACGAGACGCCCGAGGAGCTCGAGGCTCAACGCCGAGCCGCACAGGAGGCGGGGCTGCCCCCCGGCTACCAGGGGGCGCACCGCCAGCTCACCGACGCCCAGCGCGAGGCCTTCATGGCCGAGGGCCGAAAGCCGGTGCTGCGCCTGCGCACCCCCGACGAGGGCGCGACGGTGGTCGACGACGCCGTGCGGGGCCGGGTGGAGTTCGACTGGGCCGACGTCAGCGACTTCGTGATCCAACGCGCCGACGGCTCGCCGACCTACTTTCTGGCCAACACCGTCGACGACCTGGCGATGGGCATCAGCCTTGTGGCCCGCGGCGATGACCTGCTGTCGGCCACCCCCCGCCAGCAGCTGCTGATGGACCTGCTGCTGCGCGACGACCTGCTCGACAACGCCTTGGCCGCCAGCCGCTACCCGGCGCGGCCGCCCGGCGCCGCGGCCCCCACCTACGCCCACCTTCCGCTGCTGGTGGGCCCCGACCGCAAGCCGCTGAGCAAGCGCCACGGCTCGGTGGCCGTCGACGAGTACCGCCGGCAGGGTTTCCTGCCCGAGGTCCTGGTCAACTTCCTCGCCCTGTGCGGCTGGAGCTACGACGCGACCACCGAACGGTTCACCGCCGACGAGCTCGTCGCGAAGTTCTCCTTCCAGCGTGTCGGCAGGAACCCGGCCTACTTCGACACCGACAAGCTGCGGTCCATGAACGGCGACCGGATCCGCGAGCTGTCCGACGAGGAGCTGGCCGAGCGGCTGCAGCCGTACTTCAACGAGGCCGGCCTGGTGGCCGATCTTCCCAGCCCCGACCACCAGCGGCTCCTGCTCGGCTTCGCCCCGCTGTTGCGTGAGCGCATCCAGAACCTCGCCGAGGCGGTCCCGCTGGTGGCCTTCGCCTTCGGCGACGACCTGGTCCACGACGACAGGGCGGTCGGCAAGCATCTGGTGGGCACGGCCCGCGACGTCCTGGCGGCGACCGAAGCCGCCCTGGGGGGCCTGGACCAGTGGACGGCGGAGGCCATCACCGCGGCGCTGGACGGCATCGCCGAGGCGCTGGGGCTGAGCCGGCGCAGGGCCTTCCAGCCCGTCCGCGTCGCCGTCACCGGCAGCGACGTGAGCCCCCCGCTGCCCGAGACGCTGGCGCTGCTGGAACCCGACCTGGTGCTGACCCGGCTACGCGCCGCCCGGGCGCTCGTCGGGAATTGAGGGGGCCGCTGGCGCTTCGCACGTGTACGCTCCCGAGACCTTACCTGGCTGATTGAAGGCCCTGGGGGGTGCTGCTACCCTCAGCAACGCCCTTCGGGGGTGGTGTAATCGGCAACACGACTGGTTCTGGTCCAGTTATTGAGGGTTCGAGTCCTTCCCCCCGAGCACAGCGCGACCAGCGTGGAGCGCCCGTGGCCCACCGCCATGGCTCCACAGGCGTTGATGGCACCGACCTTGTACCCCCGAGCGGATTTGAACCGCCGTTACCGCCTTGAGAGGGCGGCGTCCTGGGCCGCTAGACGACGGGGGCATGCCGCGACGGCCATCCTCGGGTGCCTCCTGCTGGGCCACGGTGCGCGAACACCAAACCTCGGCCAGGATTGCGCAGCCGCCGCGCGACCGATTATGCCACCGACCAGGCAAGGCGTCATGGTGGCGCCGCGCTGGTCTACCATGCGGACGGCCGTTCCCGTCGGGGTTCACCGGCGCCGCCTCACGGTACGGTGGCGGGCATGGGCAGGTTCGTCGAACCGCCAAGCAGCGCTGAGGCAGACTGGGGCAGCTCCCCGAGCGACTCCGGCCCCGGCTACGAACTGGACCCGGCCGAAGCCCGCGCACTGCACGCCCCCGTGCACGAGCCCGGCTGCTGGTGCCAGGGACTGGACCCGGTGGCGTTCTTGGACCAGCTGTTCCGGCGCCGGCTCCAGCCCCGCGGCTTCCGGCGCCCCAGCTTCTCGGAGGGCAACGCGCTGGTGCTCGTCGGGCCCGGCATCGCTGACCGGAGGGTCGACCTCTTGCACGATGCGATCAGGTCGCCGCGTGAGCGGCCCTGAGCCAAAAAACTCACGCCGGTCCCACGTACACGTACACGGTCCTTTGCCCGGAATGCTTCTCGCCGGCGAGGATCATTGATTCACGCGGTACTACCCCTTACCGTCGCAGGCACCAGGCCGGGTTGCCGATCGGCTCGGCGCAATCCAGGAGGCCACGTTGAACAAGCGAGAGCTGGTCGACGCCGTCGCGGAGAGGGTGGGAGAGGGCACGCCCAGGCGGCAGGTAGAGGACGTCCTCGACGCCTTCGTTGCGACGGTCACCGAAACCCTGCGCCAGGGAGATGACGTCACACTCACGGGCTTCGGCAAGTTCGAAGCGCGCGAGCGCGCCGCCCGTATCGGGCAGAACCCCCGGACCGGCGAACGGATCCGGATCGCTGCGACGACCGTGCCGGCGTTCCGGCCGGGGGCCCAGTTCCGAGAGGCCCTGGCGGTCAAGAAGGCTGCTGCCAAGAGAGGCGTCAAGAAGGCGGCTACGAAGAAGGCGGCCACCAAGAAGGCGACCAAGAAGGCGACCAAGAAGGCCACCAAGAAGGCCACCAAGAAACGCTAGGTTCGCGGCCGACTTGTCGGACGGGGATGCCTAGAGGCTGACGATGCTGAGGCGACGTACCCGGGGGGTGCCGCCCTCCTGCTCGATGGCGAAGCGCACCCGCTGACCGAGCCGCAGCTCGTTGAGGCCCGAGGCCGCAAACACCTCCGCGTCGATGGGTAGTTCGTCTTGGTTGTCCAGCAGGATGGTGCCGGTGTTGGTCTCGACGTCGAAGTGCTTGACTGTCCCTTGGGGCATCCCGGGTACCTTTTGCCGTGCCGCCCACGCTCCCCTCGGCGCAGGGCGGTTACCGCGAGCGTAGCCCCCAGGATCCGGCGACGTCCCCGCCGTGACGGCGCAGCCCGGCCGCCCGCAGCTGGCCGGGGGTGTCGATGTCGAGCGCCAGACCCGGCAGGCGCAGCCTGACGGCGCGCACACCGGCGTCACCGGCCAGGCGTAGGTGCGCAGCGGCGGAGCGCTCGCCGAACGCGGTTGCGACCACCGCCGGTGGCCGCCGCAACAAGGCTCCGGTGCCCCCGTCGTCGGTGGTCGCAACGACCACACAGGGCCCGTCTTGTCCAGCTCGGCAGACGGCGTCGAGCTCGCCCGGAGTGATCAGGGGCAGGTCGGCGGCCACCACGAGGGTCGCCGCGGCGTCGGCTGCGACACGGTCGCCGGCGGCCATGGCCGCGGCCAGACCCGGGGTCGGCTCCACCAGTACCCACTGAACGCCGTGAGCGCGGGCCAGGGCCGCCGCCGTGTCGTCACCGGCGACGACCAGCAACCGGTCAAGGTGACGGCTTCGGCGGCAGGCGTCGACCACGCGCGCGAACATCCACGCCACGAGCTGGAGGCGGTCGGCCACGTCCAGGTCAGCGGCCAGCCTCCTCTTGGCCTGCGCCAGGGCCTTCAACGGCACCACCGCCGTCACCTGCACGGGGGCAGCCTAGCCTTCGCAAGAAGCCCCCGCCCGCCGCCTACCACTGGGCCGACATGTGGGCCCGGCCGTAGACTCCCCGCAGCGTCCGGCGGCCGCAGCGCAGGAAGGGTGGCTATGGGCAGGGTCGCGGTCATGGGGGCGGGCTCGTGGGGCACCGCGTACGCGATGATGTGCGCCGACGCCGGCGAGGACGTCACGCTGTGCGCGCGGCGGCAGGAGGTTGCCGAGCAGGTCAGCCGCGAGCACCGCAACGTGGACTACCTCGGCGACATCGTGCTCAGCGAGTCGCTGCGCGCCACCGCCGACCCTGAGCAGGCGCTCGACGACGCGGAAGTCGTGGTCTTCGCCATCCCCAGCCACGCCCTGCGCGCCAGCCTGACCGGCTGGGTCGATCTCGTGCCACACGACGCCGTCTACGTCAGCCTGGTCAAGGGCATCGAACTGGAGACCCGCCAACGCGCCAGCGAGGTCATCCGCTCGGTGCTCGACGGTTCCTACGGCAACGTCGTCGTGGTCAGCGGCCCCAACCTGGCCCAGGAATGCGCTCGCCGTCTGCCCGGCGGCACCGTGGCCGCCGGAACCGAGCCCGACGCCTGCAAGCGGGTGCAGGCTATGAGCCACACCGACTACTTCAGGGTCTACACCAACCCCGACGTAGTCGGGGTCGAGCTTGGCGGGGCGGTCAAGAACGCCATCGCCCTGGCCGCCGGCATGGCCGACGGGATGGGCTTCGGGGACAACACGAAGGCGGTCCTCATCACCCGCGGCCTTGCGGAGATGACCCGGCTGGGCATCGCCCATGGAGGCAACCCGATGACCTTCTCGGGGCTGGCGGGCATGGGCGACCTCGTCGCCACCTGCATGAGTCGCCAGTCGCGCAACCGGCACGTCGGCGAGCAGTTGGGCCGGGGCCGCTCCCTGGACCAGGTGGTGGCGGAGATGAACATGGTCGCCGAGGGGGTGAGGTCCTCCAAGGCGCTGCTGGAGATCGCGCGCCAGCACGGCGTCGACATGCCGATCGTCGAACATGTGGTGAAGGTCGTCCATGAGGGCGAGGACCCCGCCGCGATGGTCCGCTCCCTCATGGGTCGGGAGCCGAAGCCGGAGTTCCACGGCCTGGAGGATGCGCGGTGAGCGCCGGGGGGCGCACCAGGGTCCTGCTGCTGTTCGGCGGCCGCTCCAGCGAACACGAGGTGTCGTGCCTTTCGGCGCGCTCTGTGCTGGCCGCCATGGACCCGGAGCGCTTCGTCGTCACCGCGGTCGGCATCACCCGCGAGGGCCGCTGGACCCTCGTCGACGGCGTGCCCGAGGGCTCCGTCGGCGCGCTGCCCCGCGTGCCTGACGACGGTGACACCGTCGCGTTGGTCCAGACGCGCAAGGGCCCGCGGCTGGTGCGCTACGTCGACGGATTCGACGCCGCGGCCGCGGCCGTGTCCGCCACGGCGGGCCTGCGTGGCGACGAGCTGGGTCCGGTCGACGTGTGCTTCCCGGTGTTGCACGGCCCGTACGGGGAGGACGGGACGATGCAGGGCCTGCTGGCCAGCCTCGGCGTTCCCTACGTGGGCGCCGACGTCGCCTCCAGCGCGGTGGCCATCGACAAGCAGCAGATGAAGACCGTGTTCGCGGCCCGCGGCCTGCCCCTCGTACCTCACATGGCGGTCCGGCGCCAACGCTGGGATGCCGACTCCGCAGCGGTCATCGAGGAGATCGGCGCGGCGCTGCGCTACCCGCTGTTCACGAAGCCGGTGCGACAGGGCTCGTCGATCGGCATCCGCCGGTGCGCCGGTCGCGAGGAGCTCGTGGCCGGGATCGAAGAGGCCTTCGGCTACGACCGGGTCGCGATCGTCGAACAGGGCGTCGAACGCGCCCGAGAGCTGGAGTGCGGGGTCCTGGGCAACGCCCAGATCGAGGTGACGCAGCCCGGCGAGGTCATCACCGCCCACGAGTTCTACGACTTCGAGGCCAAGTACCTTGACGAGGTCGATCTGCGCTGCCCCGCCGACGTGTCAGCTGAGGTCGCCGACGCGTGCAAGGACTACGCGCGCCAGGCCTACCTGGCGATCGGCGCGCGGGGCATGGCCCGGGTGGACTTCTTCTACGCTGAGGCCAGCGGACAGCTGCTGGTCAACGAGATCAACACCATCCCCGGTTTCACGTCGGCGTCGATGTTCCCCCACCTGTGGGCCTGCGAGGGCGTCGACTACCCGACGCTGATCGGGCGCCTGCTGGAACTGGCCTTCGAGGCCGCGCGCGTCGATGGGCACTACGCTCCGTAGGAAGCGGCGCTACAGGTGGACGACCGGACAGGTCAGCGTGCGGTCGATGCCCTCGATGGCCTGGATCTTTGCGACCACCAGACGGCCCAGCTCGTCGATGTCGCGGGCTTGGGCTCGTACGATGACGTCGTAGGGACCGGTCACGTCCTCGGCCGCTTCGACCCCGTCGATCTTGCCCACCGCCTCGGCCACCTGGGCCGCCTTGCCCACTTCGGTCAGGATCAGGATGTAGGCCGAGACCATGTCGCCCCTCCTCGCCGACTGCGTGACGGCAGCATCCTAGGGCGAGGGCCGCCGCAGGCGGCGCGGAGGGCGGCTGGGGACGTCAGGGTGCGACCCCCGCACCGCCGCGGCGAGGCTCGACCTCGAACACGAGCCGGACCCGGGTGCGGTACTCGGTCACCCGTCCCGAGACGACCGCGCCGCTCGTGCCCAGCACCTCCAGACGGCGGATGTTGCGCAGCGTCTTGGCAGCCTCGCGCAGCGCCTCGTCCGCCGCCGCCAGCCAGCTTTCCGCAGACACGCCCTCGAGTTCGATGCTGTTGAGAACTCCCACCGCCGCACCGCCTCCTCGCTCTGGGCGGGCCGTAGCGTAGCCAGCGTGCTGCACGCCGTTGCGCGGATGGGATACTCGGCAGCCATGGCGCAGCGTCCTTCCGCCAGTCCCGCGCCGGGCCACCGGCCGGGCGCTGGAGGTGAGTTCGACCTCATCGAGCGGCTGGGACCGTACCTGGCCGGCGCCGCCCGGGGGCTCGTCGTCGGCCCGGGCGACGACGCCGCGGTCCTGGAGGTCAACGGGCGCGCGGTGTGCCTGAGCGTCGACGTGGTGGTGGAGGAGGTGCATTTCCGCCGCGACCTGTCGTCGTTCGCCGACGTCGGCTGGAAGGCGGTCGCGGTCAACTGCAGCGACCTTGCCGCCATGGGCGCTCGCCCCAGCGCCGCGGTGGTCGGGCTGTGCCGACCGCGCGACGTGGCGCCCGAGGCGATCGAGTCGCTGTACCGCGGCATGGCCGAAGCCTGCAGCCGCTGGGGGCTGCTGCTCGTCGGCGGCGACACCGTGGCCTCGGCCACCCTGGTCGTCGCGCTCACCGCCGTCGGCGAGGTCGACCCTAGCCGTGCGGTGCGCCGGTCCGGCGCCCGTCCTGGCGACCGGCTCGTCGTCGTCGGGGCGCTGGGATCTGCGGCGGCGGCGCTGGCCCAGGTCGCCGGAGGCATGGACGCCGACCCGGCGCTGCTGGCCGCCCACCGCCGGCCTCGGGCGCTGGTCGACGCCGGTGGGGAGCTCGCCCGCCGGGGGGCGACCGCCATGATCGACGTGTCCGACGGCCTCGGCGCGGACCTGGGCCACCTGTGCGCGGCCTCAGGTGTCCGAGCGGCGGTACGTGCGGCGGCGCTGCCGGTGGCCGCGGGGGTCGCGGCCGCCGCCGCCGCCGTCGGTGCGGACCTGTGGGAGGTCGCCTGCGGCGGCGGGGAGGACTACGCGCTGCTGGCCGCCGTGCCCGCCGAGGTCGCCGCGACCGCGGCCCAGGCCGCGGGTGAGGCCGAGGGCGTGCCCGCGGCGGTCGTCGGCGACGTCGTCGCCCCCGAGGCCGGCAGCGGGCCGGCGGCGCTGCTGGTGCTGCCCGACGGCAGCACGCGCGACCTCGCCGGCATGGGCTGGGACCACTACCCGAAGGAGCGGGCATGACGATCGCACGAGCGCTGACCATCGCCGGGTCGGACTCGGGTGGAGGCGCGGGCATCCAGGCCGACCTGAAGACCTTCCACGAGCTCGGCGTGTACGGGATGAGCGTGCTGACCGCCCTGACCGCCCAGAACACCGTCGGGGTGCACGGGATCCACGAGGTGCCCGCCGACTTCGTGCGCGCCCAGCTCGACGCGGTGGTCAGCGACCTCGGCGTCGACGCGGTCAAGACCGGGATGCTGGCCAATGCCGACATCGTCGCCGCGGTCGCCGCGGGGCTCCGCGCGCACCGGCTCGAGCGGCTGGTGGTCGACCCGGTCTGCGCCTCCAAGCACGGGGACCCGCTGCTGCGTGCCGACGCCGTGGCCGCGCTGCGCGACGACATCCTGCCGTTGGCCGAGCTCGTGACCCCCAACACCGGCGAGGTGACGCTGCTCACCGGCGTCCAGGTGCATGAGGTGGGCGACCTACCGCGGGCCGCCAAGGCGGTCAAGGCCCTGGGTCCGCGCTGGGTGCTGGTCAAGGGCGGCCACCTGCCCGACAACCATGACGCGGTCGACCTGCTCTACGACGGGGAGACCGCCGTCGAGATCCCCGCCACCCGCCTGGAGACGCGCGACACCCACGGCACCGGCTGCACCCTGGCGTCGGCGGTCGCCGCGCAGCGCGCGCTGGGGCTCGACCTCCCAGACGCGGTGCGCGCCGCCAAGGTCTTCGTCACCGGCGCGATCGCCAGCGGTCTGCGGCTGGGCGCAGGCATCGGCCCGCTCGACCACGCCTGGCAGCGCCACTAGCTTCCGGGGAGCAGGCCGCGGTCGTCGCCTAGCCGCAGGCCCTGCGCCGTCGTCCTCCCGGCTACTGCGGCGGGCGCTGCACCTTGCCCGCCTTCATGCAAGAGGTGCACACCGAGGCGCGCCGCACGGTGCCCTGCTCCCACACCCGGATGCGTTGGACGTTGGGGTTCCAGCTACGCTTCGACCGCCGGTGTGAGAAGCTGACCTGGTAGCCGAAGTGGGGCTTCTTTCCGCAGTACTCGCAGACGGCGGCCATGGCGGCGGTCCTCCCGCGTCAGCCCGGCCCGGAACGTCCGGACACCGGGTCGATGCGCTCGAGCAGGGCTGACGTGGGACGCGAACAGCCCGGCGGCCGAGCATAGCGGCCGTCGGGCACGCTGGCGCTGCCGCGCGCGCGTCTCCGCCTAGAATCTGGGCGGGTATGGGTGCACAGTCCTGGCTGGATGCGCCGGTGTCCGAGGTCGACGGCGCCAGCGCGCGGGCCGCCCGGCTGCTGCGCTCGGCGTTCGGCATCGCCACCGTGCGCGACCTGCTCGAGCACTACCCCCACCAGGACAAGTACCGCGACCTCGGGGCCCGGGTGCCGCTGGAGCGGGCCTCGGCCGGGCAGCCGGTCACCGTGGTGGGGACGGTCCTGCGCTGGCAGCTCATCCGTCCCCGCGGCCGACGGATGACGATCGCCAAGGCCACCGTGGTGGCCGACGACGGCGGACGCGTCGAGGCGCCGTTCTTCAACCAGGAGTGGCGGCCTCGCCAGCAGCCCGAAGGCACCAGGGTCGCTGTCAGCGGCGTGCTGGAGCGCTACCGGTCGGCGTGGCAGCTGAAGAACCCCCAGCTGACCGCCCTCGACGACAGCGAGCCGCTCGACGACTCCGACCGCATCCAGCCGACCTACCCGGCGACCGAGGCGCTGCCGTCATGGCGCATCGCCCGCCTCGTGCGGGCGGCGCTGGCGCGGCTGCCGCCGCTGGACGACTTCCTGCCGGCGCGGCTGCGCGACCACCACGACCTGCCCGAGCTGGACCGGGCGCTGCGCGCCATCCACCGGCCGGCCTGCACGGCCGACCTCGGCCCCGCCCGCAGCCGACTGGTCTACGACGAGCTGCTGTGCCTGCAGGTGGGCTTGCAGCAGCGCCGGCACCGCCTGGAGATGCAGGCCGCCGGCTTGGACAACGGCCCGGTCGGCGGGGGGCTGGCTGCCCGTCTGCTGGAGCGACTGGCCTTCGTCCCCACCGGGGCGCAGCGGCGGGCCTTCGCCGAGATCGGCGCCGACCTGGCCCGGCCCAAACCGATGCACCGTCTGCTGCAGGGTGAGGTGGGCTCCGGCAAGACGCTGGTGGCCGCCTGGGTGATGCTGTGCGCGCTGGACCACGGCCGTCAGACGCTGCTCATGGCCCCCACCGAGGTGCTGGCCGAGCAGCACTTCCGCACCCTGTCGCGGCTGCTCGCGCCGTTGGGCGTCAACGCCGCCGGCGGCCCCAGGCTGGAGCTGCTGACCGGCGCCACCGGTGGGAAGCGGCTGCGGGAGGTCCTGATCGACCTCGCCGCCGGCGGCGTGGGCCTGCTGGTCGGCACCCATGCGCTGCTCGAGCCGCGGGTGCAGCTGGCCGACCTCGGCGTCGTCGTGGTCGACGAGCAGCACCGCTTCGGCGTCGAACACCGCACCCGGCTGCGCGACAAGCGCGCCGACGAGCGCACCGCAGACGTGCTGGTCATGACCGCCACCCCGATCCCCCGGTCGCTGGCGCTCACGCTGTACGGCGACCTGGACGTCACGGTGCTCGACGAGCTGCCACCGGGGCGCCAGCCGGTGGTCACCCAGGTGCTTCCCGGCGACTCCCCGCGGCGCCAGCGTCTGTACGAGTTCATGCGCGAGCGCGCCGCCGCGGGGGAACGGGCCTACGTGGTCTGCCCCCTGGTCGAGGACTCCGAGGCACTGGGCGTCGCCTCCGCCGCGCGGGTGCACCGGCGCCTGTCCGCCGAGGTGTTCCCAGACCTCGGGGTGGGACTGGTCCACGGCCGCTTACCGGCCACCGAGCGCGACGCGGCCATGGAGGCCTTCCGCGCCGGCGACGTGCAGGTGCTGGTGGCCACCAGCGTCGTCGAGGTCGGCGTCGACGTCCCCGAGGCCACCGTCATGGTCATCGAGGACGCCGACCGCTTCGGCATCAGCCAGCTGCACCAGCTGCGCGGTCGGGTGGGCCGAGGCAGTGCGCGCAGCTACTGCGTGCTGTTCTCCTCGGACCCGCAGGGCAACCCCCGGTTGGAGGCGGTGGCCACGACCGCCGATGGCTTCCGCCTGGCCGAGATCGACCTCGAGCTGCGCGGCGAGGGCAGCCTGTTCGACACCCGCCAGTCGGGGCTGCCCGATCTGAAGCTGGCCAAGCTCGTGCGCGACTACGACTGGGTGGTGCGCTCCCGCGCCGACGCCCGCGAGCTCGTCGCCGCCGACCCCCGCCTGGACGACCACCCGGCGCTGCGGGACGAGGTGCGTCGCCGCTACGGCGAAGAGCGCTTGGCGGCGCTGGAGAGCGGATGAGCCCGCCCGAACCGGCCACGGCGGGCCGCTCGCGAGGCCCGCGACAGCCGGGCTGGCGGAGCGTCCGGCCGTGCGGGTAATCGCCGGGTCGGCCCGTGGCCGGCGGCTGGCGGCCCCGCCTGGACGCGAGACCCGGCCGACCGCTGACCGGGTCCGCGAGGCTCTGTTCGCAGCGTTGGGGGCCGAGGTGGCGGGCGCGACCGTGCTCGACCTGTTCGCCGGCTCCGGCGCCCTGGCGATCGAGGCGCTGTCGCGCGGTGCCCGCCGGGCGGTCCTCGTCGAGCGCGACCGTCGCGCCGCCCGGGTCATCGCCGACAACCTCGAGCGCACGGGCCTGCGCTCCGAGGCGGAGGTCGTGCGCACCGACGCGGCCCGATTCTGCCGCGCCCCGCGAGGCCGGGGCCCCTTCGACCTCATCCTCGTCGACCCTCCCTACAGCGATCCGCTGCCGGCGGTGTGGCGGCTACTGGGCGACCTGCGACGGGCCGCGGCGGTCGCTTCGGGCGCGACCGTCGTCGTCGAGCGCGACCGTCGCGACCGCGCCCTCGACGCCCCCCGCCCGGCCTGGCTGGCACAGCGGCGGACGCGGTCTTACGGTGACACCGTCTTGCTGTTCCTGCGCGCCCGGGAACAGCCCAGCGCGTCCAGCGAAAGATCCCCGTCGTGAGCGTCACCGCGGTCTGCCCCGGCAGCTTCGACCCCGCCACCTACGGCCACCTCGATGTCATCGAGCGGGCCGCGTCGCGCTTCGACCGGCTCGTGGTGGCCTGCGCCCGCAACCTCACCAAGCAGCCGTTGTTCGACATCGACGAGCGCGTCGGGTTGGTCGAGACGGTCACCGGCCATCTCGACAACGTCGAGGTGGCCAGCTTCGGGGGGCTGCTCGTCGACTTCTGCCGCCAGGAGGGCGTGCGGGTGATCTGCAAGGGGCTGCGTGCCATCAGCGACTTCGAATACGAGCTGCAGATGGCCCAGATGAACGCCAGCCTCAGCGAGGGGAGCGTCGAGACGTTCTTTCTGACCGCCAGCCCCGCCTACTCGTTCCTGTCGTCGTCGCTGGTCAAGGAGGTGGCCCGCCTCGGCGGCGACGTCACCGACTTCGTCCCCCCCGTCGTCGCCGAGCGCCTGCGCAAGCGCCTGCAGTGAGGCCGGTCCACGTTCGGCCCGGTGACGGTCGGGCTGCGTGGAATACTCCAAGGGCGAGACCTGACCGCCTGGGGGACCCTGCCGCAGCGACAAAGGACGCCAGCCGTGGACGTGGAGGCCTATATCTCCCAGATGGAACAGCAGCTCACCGACGCCCGTCCGGTGCCGTTGAGTGCTTCGGTCATGATCAACCGCAAGGACTTCGAGGAGCTCGTGGCCGGGTTGCGCACGGCGCTGCCCGACGAGCTCCGGAGGGCCCGCTGGGTGCTCAAGGAACGCGACGAAGTCCTGGCCCAGGCATCGCGGGAGGCCGAGCAGATGCTGGCCGACGCCCGCCTGGAACGCGATCGGCTGGTGTCGGAGACCGAGGTCGTCCGCGCCGCCAGCCGCGAGGCCGACCGCATCGTCAGCGAGGCGCGTGACCACGCCCGCGACCTGCGCCTGGAAGCCGAAGACTACGTCGATAGCAAGCTGGCGAACTTCGAGATCATCCTGTCGCGGCTCATGACGGCCGTCGGCAAAGGCCGCGAGCGTCTCCGCGGCCGTCTCCCCTCCGACGAGCTGGCAGGCGACGGGGGAGGCGCCCAGCCCGGCGACCAGCCGCCCAGACGCGTGTACGACCACGAATCGGCCGGGGCGGAGCCACCGGGAGGCTGACCTGTCCGCCTTGTCCGCTGTGCCGCGGCGGCTCGGGGACCGGAGTGGTACGTTGAGGTGTCAGCCCGCCCGCGGGCCGTTTTGTGTGCCCTGCGCGTGGCTGCGGGGTGACGCCGAGACGACCCCGGCCCGACCGTGGCCCCAACCGAGCGATGTGGAGTGGATGGGTGATGCCCGTTCCCCGTTCCGACCGCGTGCTGAACGTCGTCGACCTGCTGGACCGGCCCGGTGCTTCCCGGCGGCTCGACCTCTCGATGGGCGTGCCCCAGGACCTCGGCATGACCTTGGTCGACGTCAGCGAGCCGCTGTCGCTGGTCGGCGTGGTCGAGAGCGTCGTCGACGGCCTGCTCGTGCGCGGTCGGGTCAGCGCGACGGTGCGGACCGGCTGCGCACGCTGCCTGGTCGACCTGGACCTGGTCGTGGCCTGCGACGTCATCGAGCTGTTCTGCGACCCTGGGCGGTCCGATGCCGACGATGCGCTGGAGGCCGGCTACGAGATCCGCGAGGGATCGCTCGACCTGGACACCCTCCTGCGGGACGCGCTCGTGCCCGCCGTGCCCTACCAGCCGCTGTGCAGCCCCGCGTGCCAGGGGTTGTGCGGTTCCTGCGGCGCCAATCTCAACCAGGCGGACTGCGGCTGTGTGGATCTCGTCACCGACCCCCGTTGGGCGGCGCTGGAAGGCCTACGGCTGGCCGACGACGCGTCGTGAACCGCCGGGCGGTGGTCGCAGGCGTCTGCGATCGCGACGCTCTGACAGCAAGGAGCACACGGTGGCAGTTCCCAAGAGGAAGAAGTCGCGGGCGCGCACCCGCCACCGGAAAGCCCAGTGGATGCGCATCGAGGCTCCGGCCGGTGCCCGTTGCGCTCGCTGCAAGACGCTGATCCGTCCGCACACCGTGTGCCGGGTGTGCGGCCACTACGCCGGCCGTCAGGTGCTGCAGGTCGAGGAGTAGGCGGCTGGCCGGTACGAGCAGGCCACATCAGGAACAACAGGTGAGCAGGTCAGGCGGGGCACCGGTCGCACTCGATGCGATGGGCGGGGACCATGCCCCGACGGTGACCGTCGCTGGGGCGCTGCGCGCCAAGGCGGAGTTCGGCATCGAGGTGATGCTCGTGGGCCGGCCCGGCGCCGTGGCCGCCGCACTGAGGACGGCCGGCGCCCCCGGTGAGCTGCGGATCGTCGCAGCCGACCAGGTTGTCGCCATGGACGAGGACCCTGCGACCGCCATGCGCGCGAAACCCGACGCGAGTGTGCGCGTCGCAGCCCGGATGGTGGCGCAGGGCCACGCGTGCGCGCTGGTGTCCGCGGGGTCGACGGGAGCGACGCTGACCGCGGCACTGCTCGAGCTCGGTCGACTGCCCGGCGTTCGCCGTCCCGTGCTGGCGGTGGCCATACCGGCGGTGGCGGCCGGGGCGGCGGGCCGCGGCGCCGTCCGTGAGGTGGTCCTGGTCGACGCGGGCGGCAGCCCGGACGTGCAACCCGAGGCGCTGCCCGCCTACGCCCGTATGGGCGTCGCCTACGTCCAGGCCCAGGGCAGCGACGAGCCCAGGGTCGGTCTGCTCAACGTGGGGGCCGAGCCTGGCAAGGGCAACGGGCTGGTCCGGGCAGCCTTCGGCCTGCTCAGGGACGTGCGGGGGTTCGTGGGCAACGTCGAGCCTCAAGTGGTCCTGGCCGGCGACGTCGACGTCGTGGTCACCGACGGGTTCACCGGCAACGTGTTCCTCAAAACGGTCGAGGCCGCGTGGGCGCACGCCGCGGACGGCCACCGCTCGGCGGGGGCGGCGGTGCTCCTGGGGATTGCCGGGGAGGTGCTCGTCGCTCACGGTGCAGCCGACGAGCGGCAGCTGGCAGCGGCACTGCGGACCGCCGCCCGCGTCGGCGAGGCCGGGCTGTCGCGCATCCTAGGCGAGCGCTTGACCATCGGCGACCGGTAGACAGGGCAGGGGCAAGGCAACGTGTGCGCCGACGCGAATCCCGACACGGCCATCCCGCCGCTGGGACCCCCGCCGCCCCCGGCCGGCGGGGGGCGGCGCCACCCGCTCGAGCCGGTGCTCGGGGTGGTCTTCGGCGAACGCCAACTCTTGAGGCAGGCCCTGACCCATCGCAGCCACGCCTTCGAGGCGGGGGGCCTGCCGACGAACGAGCGGCTGGAGTTCCTCGGCGACGCCGTGCTCGGGCTGGTCGTCACCGACCGGGTCTATCGGCGCTTCCCCGAAGCGGCCGAAGGTCGCCTGGCCAAGATCCGCGCGGCCGCGGTGAACGCGCACAGCCTGGCGGACATCGGGCGGCGGCTGGGCATCGGCGACCAGGTCCTACTGGGGCGCGGCGAGGAGCAGTCGGGTGGGCGCGACAAGGATTCGATCCTGGCCGACACACTGGAGGCGCTGCTCGGCGCGGTCTACCTCGACCAGGGGATGGAAGCCGCCGCGGCGCTCATCGACCGGCTCTTCTCAGACCTGCTCGACGACATCACCAGCCGGCGCGAGTCCCTGGACTACAAGACGTCGCTGCAGGAGCTGACCGCTGCCCAGCTGTCCACGCTGCCGAGCTACACGCTCAGCGAGGAGGGGCCCGACCACCAGAAGCGGTTCACCGCGGTCGCGTCGGTCGGCGGCCAGGCGCTGGGACGGGGCACGGGTCGCAGCAAGAAGGAAGCCGAGCAGGCCGCGGCCCGGGAGGCGTTCGTCGCTCTGCAGCGGCGGTTGAAGGTACTGTCGGACGACGACCGGGCCGATGACGGAGGACGTCGGTGACCCAGCTGCCCGAGGTGGAGGTCATCCGCAAGGAGCTGGAAAAGGAGATCGTCGGAAAGCGGTTCAAGGACATCACCGTCAAGGCGGCCAGCACGGTCGGGCGTCACCGCAACCGCCCGGACTTCGTCAGGGCCTTGCAGGGCCACAAGATCGAAGGCATCTCGAGGCGCGGCCGGTGGGTGCTGCTGGGCCTCGACGGCGATGCCACATTGGTGGTGGGCCTGGGCGGACACGGTCATCTGACGCGCGAGACCGCCACCGAGGAGCCCGGCAGGCACACCCAGATGGTGGCCACGTTCACCACCGGCGGGTCGCTGCACTTCGTCGATCCCGACAGGGACGGCGAGCTGTTCGTCGTCGACCGCAACGAGCTCGACCAGCTTGAGGAACTGAAGGCCTCCGGCATCGACCCTTTGGCTGACACCTTCACCTGGCCGGCGTTCAGCCACGCGCTCAAGACCCGCGACACGCCCCTGAAGCCGCTGCTGGTCGACGAGTCGTTCATCGTGGGCCTCGGCGACCTGTACGCCGACGAGATCCTGTGGGCGGCGGGACTGTCGGGGACACGGGGCTCCTCGACGCTGTCCAGCCAGGAGGTCCGGCGGCTGTACCGTGCCATCCAGGAGGTGCTCTACGAGGCGGTCAAGCAGGGCGGCACCTCCGTCGACGCGGTGGCGGACCCGGACCTGGACGGCTTCCGGGGCGGCGAGTTCGGTGAGCACCTCAAGGTCTACGGCCGTCAGGGCCATCCCTGTGCCCGCTGCCGCCAGCCCATCCAGCGGGCCAAGATCGACCGGCGGATGTCGTTCTACTGCGCCCAGTGCCAGACCTAGGCACCAGGGCGAGGGCGACCGCTTGCGG
>DASZOD010000179.1:0-5119 GCA_035550935.1 Egibacteraceae bacterium
CATCGCCGCGCAGCCCCCGTATGCTCAAGACGAAGGCCTGCCGCCCGCTGCCTGAGGGACGCGGTGACCAACATCCTGCCCGAACCGGGAGGCGCCGGCCACGCCCCGCGCCGCGCCGCCACCCTGGCCGCTCTCTTGGCCGTCACGCCCGGCCGGGGGCGGCTGCGCCCGCCCGACGCCGGAGACGTCGTGGTCGCCGACGCCACCCACGACAGCCGCCAGGCCGGCCCAGGAGTGCTGTTCGCCTGTCGGCCCGGGCTGCGCAGCGACGGCCACGACTTCGCCCCGGCCGCCGTCGCCGCGGGCAGTCCCGCGCTGCTGGTCGAGCGACCGACGGGGTCGGGCGTCGCCGAGCTGGAGGTTCCCTCCGTCGCCGAGGCGCTCGGGCCGGTCGCCGCCCGGGTTCACGGCGACCCTGCGACCCACATGGTCCTGTGCGGGGTCACCGGCACGAACGGCAAGACCTCCACCGCCTACCTCCTGGAGTCGATCCTGCGGGCCGCCGGTCACGTCACCGGACTGGTGGGCACCGTGGCCACCCTCCTGGCCGGCGAGCCTGTGGCCGGCCTGCGCACGACCCCCGAAGCCACCGACCTGCAACGCCTGCTGCGCCAGATGGTCGGCCGCGGTGTCACCGCCGCCGCGATGGAGGTCTCCAGCCACGGCCTGGCGCTGGGGCGCGTCAACGGCACCCGCTTCGCGGTCGCGGTGTTCACGAACCTCAGCCACGACCACCTGGACTTCCATCGCGATATCGACGACTACTTCGCGGCCAAGGCGCGACTGTTCACCCCATCCCTGGCGCCCGTGGGGGTCGTCAACGTCGACGACCCGTGGGGCCGGCGGCTGGCCTCCACCAGCGCGAGCACGATGGTGCGGGTCGCACTGTCGGGCGGTCCTGGGGTCGACGTGACCGCCCGGGACGTCACCCTGTCACCGGGTGGGGCGACCTTCACCGCGCTGCTGCGCGGCCGGCCGGTGGCGGTCCGCAGCCGGCTGGCGGGCCGCTTCAACGTCGTCAACGTGCTGTGCGCCCTGGCGGCCGCCGACGTGGTCGGCGTGGATGCCGAGGTCGCCGCTGCAGGCGTCGCCGCGCTCGAAGGCGTCCCGGGCCGCATGGAGCGCATCGACGCCGGCCAGCCGTTCACCGTCCTCGTCGACTACGCCCACACCCCCGACTCCCTGGAGCACGTGCTGCGGGCCGCCCGCGCGCTGAGCGGCCGCCGGGTCATCGTGGTGGTCGGCTGCGGCGGCGACCGCGACAGCGCCAAGCGGCCTCTGATGGGACGCGCCGCGGCCCGCTTGGCCGACTTGGCGGTGCTGACCAGCGACAACCCCCGCAGCGAGGATCCCCTGGCCATCCTGGACGCGGTCGTTGCCGGCGCCCGCACCGTCGACCGGGCGCGCCTGCTCGTCGAGCCCGACCGGCGGGCGGCGATCGCGACGGCACTGGACGAGGCCGGACCCGGCGACGTCGTCGTCATCGCCGGCAAGGGCCACGAGGCCCACCAGGAGCTCGCCGACCGCTCAGTGGCCTTCGACGACCGTGCCGTCGCACGCCAGCTGCTGGAGGCCGCCGACGGGCGGGCCCCCGGATGATCCCTCTCACCCTCGACCAGGTCGCAGACGTCGTCGGCGGGGAGCTGGCGGACTCGGCCGCCGCCGGACGACGTGTCGACGGCGTGGTCATCGACTCCCGGCAGGTCGAAGACGGCTCCTTGTTCGTGCCGCTGCGCGGGGAGCACGTCGACGGCCACGACTTCATCGCCGACGCCGCCGGGCGCGGCGCCGCCGGATGGCTGTGGGAAGCGCGGCGGACCCCGCCTGACCTGCCCGGGGGAGTGGTGGTGGACGACCCGGGTGACGCGCTGCTGGGACTGGGGGCCTGGGTCCGTGACCAGGTGGACCCCACCGTCGTCGCCGTGACCGGCTCCAGCGGCAAGACCACCACCAAGGACCTCATCGCCGCCGCCGTCGGCGTCGGGCGACGGACCGTCGCCAGCCCCGGTTCGTACAACAACGAGCTGGGTGTGCCCCTGACGTGCTGCCTGCTGCGGCCCGACAGCGAGGTGCTGGCCCTCGAGATGGGCACCCGGGGGGTGGGCCACCTCGCCCGGCTCGCCCAGGTTGTGGCGCCCGACATCGCCGTCGTCACGACCGTGGGTCCCTCGCACCTGGAGCTGCTCGGCACCGTGGAGACGGTGGCGCGAGCCAAGGCCGAGCTCGTGGCGACGCTGCGTGCCGACGGGCTGGCCGTCCTCAACGCCGACGACCCCCGGGTCGCGGCCATGGCCGCCTCCGCCCCCTGCCCGGTCGTCACCTACGGCACCGGCTCGGACGCGCACTGGCGAGCCACCGACGTCCGTCTCGACGAGCTGGCACGGGCGGTGTTCACGGTCCGCGGCGTGACGGTGCGCCTGCCGGTGCCGGGCAGCCACAACGTCGGCAACGCCCTGGCGGCGCTGGCCGTCGCCGACGCCTGCGGCGTCGACCTCGCCGCCGCCGCGGCGGCCCTTGGACGCGCGGCGGTCTCCCGCTGGCGCATGCAGCTGGACCGCAGCGCACAGGGCGTCACCGTCGTCAACGACGCCTACAACGCCAATCCCGCGTCGGTCGAAGCCGCCCTGCGGACGCTGGCGGCGATGGACGTCGACGGCCGCCGCTGGGCGGTCCTGGGACACATGGCCGAGCTGGGCGCCGCGAGCGCCGACGCACACGAGCGGATCGGCATGCTGTGCGGGCAGCTGGGGCTGGACGGCCTGATGGTCGTCGGCGAGCCGGCCCGCGGCATCCACGACGCCGCCTACCTCAACGGGTTCTCCCGGTCGGCCGACCTGGTCCTGGTGATCGACGCCCACGAGGCGCTGTCGGCGCTGTGGGAGCGCCTGCGTCCGGGTGACGCGGTGCTGGTCAAGGCAAGCCGGGTGGCCGGGCTGGAGCGGGTGGCGGAAGGTCTGCTGAGCGGGCCCCCGCCGGCCCCTGCCTCGGCCGCCGGTGGCGGCCGTCGGGAGGACCGGGGGTGAGGAGCATCCTGGTCGCGGCCAGTGTCGCGCTCATCCTCTCGCTGGTGGGCACCCCCCTGGTCATCCGGTTCTTCCGCGCTCGCGGCTACGGACAGCTCATCCGCGACGACGGTCCACAGGCGCACCTGTCCAAGCGCGGTACCCCGACGATGGGCGGCACCGCGATCATCCTCGCCGCCATCGGCGGTTACCTGGCGGCCACGCTGACGCTCGGTCCGCCGCTGTCGCCGGGCGGACTGCTCGCCATGGGGGTGTTCGCGGCCATGGGCGCGGTCGGGTTCCTCGACGACTACATCAAGATCCGGCGCAACCGCAGCCTGGGACTGACAAAGACGGCGAAGTTCGTCGGTCAGGGATGCGTCGCCCTGGTCTTCGCGGTCGGCGCCGAGTACGTCGCCGACACCTCCACCCGGCTGTCGTTCATCGGCGCGACGAACCTGGACTTCGGCCTGTTCTTTCCGGTGTTCTGCTTCTTGATCCTGGCTGCCACCTCCAACGCCGTGAACCTCACCGACGGACTTGACGGCCTGGCCGCGGGGACCAGCGCCCTGGTATTCGGCGCCTACACGGTCATCGCCTTCTGGATCTTTCGTCACCGGCTCGACTACTCGTTCGAGGCGTGGCTGCACTCGGACGCGCTGGCCATCGCGGCGGCCTCGGCGCTCGGCGCTTCCCTGGGCTTTCTCTGGTGGAACGCCCCGCCGGCGAAGATCTTCATGGGCGACACCGGCTCGCTGGCCATCGGGGGGATGTTCGCCGCCCTGTCGGTGCTGACCGAGACCGAGCTCCTGCTCGTCATCCTGGGCGGCCTCTACGTGGTCGAGACCACCAGCGTCATCGCGCAGGTCGTCAGCTTCCGGCTGCTGGGCCGGCGGGTGTTCAAGATGGCCCCGCTGCACCACCACTTCGAGCTCGTCGGCTGGCACGAGACGACGGTGATCGTGCGCTTCTGGATCGTGGGCGGGCTGGCGGTCGCCTTCGGGCTGGGCCTCTTCTACGCCGAGTTCCTCGCCCGGGGAGGCATCGGATGAGCGCCGTCAGGCGCGAGGGTGGGCGGGACTCCGACCCGCCCCGGTGGGACGGCTTGCCTGTCCTCGTGCTGGGCCTGGGCGTGTCCGGTGCGGCCTCCGCGCGGGCGCTGGCGGGGGTCGGTGCCGCGGTCTGCGCCGTCGACGCCGACGACAGCCCCGCCCTGCGCGCGCGGGCCGCCGCTCTGGCCGCCGCCGGCGTGGACGCGCGCCTGCGCTGCGGCCAGCCTGACCTGGTGTCGGGACGCCGCCTCGTCGTGACCAGCCCCGGCGTCCGTCCCGACCATCCGGTGGTCGTCGCCGCGTCGGAGGCCGGCGTGCCGGTGTGGAGCGAGCCGGAGCTGGCCTGGCGACTGTCGGGCGGACGGGCGCGTCTGGTGGCCGTGACCGGCACGAACGGCAAGACCACGACCGCCCAGCTGCTGGCGGACTGCCTCGCCGCGCCGGCCGCCGGCAACATCGGCACGCCGCTCGTCGACGTGCTCGCGACCGCGGTCCCGCCCTCCGTCGTCGTCGCCGAGCTGTCCAGCTTCCAGCTGCACTTCGCCGACCGTCTGCGCCCAGCCGTCGCGGTCCTGCTCAACGTCGCCCCCGACCACCTGGACTGGCACGGCTCGCTGGACAGCTACGCGGCCGCGAAGGCCCGGGTGTGGGCCCGCCAGCGGCCTGTTCACGGGGGGGGTCGCGACGACGCTGACTGGGCGGTCGTGAACGTCGACGACCCCGGCGCCCGCGAACTGGCGGCCCGACACCCTCCGCCGGGCCGCGTCGTCGGCTTCACCCTGGCCGGTCCGACACCCGGCCGGGTCGGTGTAGCCGACGGCCGGGTGGTGGCGAACGTCGGCGGGTCGCCGGTCGACGTGGTCGGGGTCGACGAGCTGGGGCTGGCCGGACGCCACAACCTCGCCAACGTGTGCGCCGCGGTGGCGGCGGCCGTCTGCGCTGGTGCCGAGCCCGCCGCACTGGCGGCACCGCTGCGCCGGTTTCGTTCCGGGCCGCACCGGCTGGAGCACGTCGCCACCATCGACGGCGTCGCCTGGGTCGACGACTCGAAGGCCACCAACCCCC
>DASZOD010000180.1:0-2105 GCA_035550935.1 Egibacteraceae bacterium
GAGCAGGGCCTGGGGGAGGCTGGACCGCCGGCGGCGCGGCGTTGACGCCCGCCTCGGCGACCGCGAGCTGCAGGCTGACCTCGGGCAGGGGGTCCTCGAACAGACGCACTGCGACGCCCGAGGCGGTGGCGGCGGCGGCCGCCCCGTCACGGGTCACCGAGCCGCCTCCGGCCGTGACACACAGCACCAGCGGGGTAACACCGGCGCACTGCTCACCCTGGCCGGGAGCCACCTCCACCTCGTCGTAGGCGTTGGCGGTGGGGTTGAAGACCCGCAGCCGGGCCAGCGCCGGGTCGAAGTCCGCGGTGCCCGTCAGCTGGTCGCTGGTGGCGGTGGCCTTGGCGGCGCCGACCTCGAGGATGATCAGGGCCTCAGGAGCCGCGGGCAGCACCTGCTGCGGGGTGGGGGCCACGGTGACCACGGCGCCCTGGGCGGCGGCAACCGCGGAGCTGACGCCGTTGGCGTCGACGGTCTCCGAGCTCGACGGCCCGACGGTGACCGTGGCGAGCGGCGCGCTGTCGAGGTCGTCGATGATCGCGTCGATGGTGCCCCTGATCCGGCCGCCGACCTCCCCGGTGGGGTCGGTGTCCTCGACGGTGCCCAGCAGCTGGTCGGAGATGCCCTGCAGGGTCTCCTGGGTCTGGGGCACGTTCTCGACGAGCGTCTGGGTCAGCGTGAGATCGACCTGCGCCTCACCGGCGTTGGCCAGACCTCGCGGCTCGGGCAGGCCCCGGGCCACGGCGCGGGCAGCGGCGACGTCGGCGGCCACCACCTGGCTCAACGGCTCGGGGATCGTCAACGCGGTGCTCTGCTCCGGGCCCTCCTGACCGGGCGCGTGCACCCGCACCGTCGTCCCGAACGGCTCGATGGCCGCCGCCGCGGCCGCGCAGGCGACCGCGACGGTCTGGGAGCAGGCGTCGCTCGCAGCCGACTGCGCCCCAGCGTCGGTGAAGCCCAGGGTCAGCTCCTGGCCGGCCAGCGCCAGCTTGAAGGCGGTGCCCGTGGCGGTGACGCTGAAAGCGTGGTCGGCGCCGGCCGGCGCGGCGGTGGCGAGCAGCAACGCCCCCGCCATCAGGGCGATGAACCGTGTCTTCATCAGGGTCGACCCCCCGGAGCGTCATGCCCCGCCGTCGGAGCTTTGTGCAGTCGTGCCACGTAACGACCACCGCGGTCAAGAGGTTACGTCCGGATGGTCGACGCAGGCTTACGTGAAGGCGGACAGAAAGCTACTCCACCTGTCGGCGCGGCGAAAGTCAAGACCTGCGGTCCAGCGCGTGCCGTCTCCGGGGGACAGGATCGGGTCGATCCCGGCGAACCCAAGCCGGACCCGGGTGAGGGCGGCCGCGCAGCGGCCGCCGGCGCGCGGGGATCCGTGGTGAGGGCGGCCGCGCAGCGGCGGGCGGGGAACTTAGGATTGGCTCACCATGAAGGCCGTCCTGTGGGGCAAGGACCACACCGAGCTGGGGAAGGTGGCCGTTCGCGTCGTGTCGGACCGCGTCGCGCTGGCCCTCACCCGCGGGCGCTTCGGCAAGGCCTACGGGTACGTCGACCCCAACGAGGACGCCGTCGCCGCGGCCGTGGGCGCCCGGGCCATCCTGCTGGTCGTGGCTGACGGCCACAACGGCTGGGAGGCGACCGAGGTCGCCGTGCGCGCGGTGCTGCAGCGCCTCGGTGACGACCCGCCCCCGGCCGACCTCACCGACGAGGAGCTCGTCGGGCTCTTCTCCGAGGCCAGCAGCGAGGTCCTGCGGGTGACGTCCCGCCTGCCCTGGCCCAACCGGCAGAGCCGCACCACGCTCACCGTCGGGCTGCTGGCGGGTCGACGCCTGCAGTGGGCCGGCATGGGCGACTCGGCCCTGATCGTCGCCGACCGGCGCGGCGGTCGGGAGCTGACCCACCCCCACCACCACTTCGTGGGCTACCCGATGAGCGACGAGGCGGTGCGCAAACGCCTGTGGCACGGCCAGGCCCTGCTGGACGGACAGGCCTGGGTTGTGGCGGCCAGTGACGGTTTCACCAACTTCGCCGACCCTCGCGACCCGGCCGGCGCCGTCGCCGGCGTGCTCACCGGGGCCGCCGGCGCGGCGACGGCCGCCGGGGGGGGG
>DASZOD010000181.1:0-15746 GCA_035550935.1 Egibacteraceae bacterium
GGCCAGGCCGGCCTCGCCCACCCCCGGGTTGAGGGCGCGCACCTGGTCGGCCACCGCCACCGCGGTCTCCACCCGCGAGGGCCCCGCCAGGCGGCGCACGTCGTAGCCGCGGGCCGCCAGCGTGTCCTGCACGCCCTGGCCGATCGCCGCGACCCCGCCCAGCAGATACACGACCCCGCCGTCGGGCAGCACCCGGTCGAGCTCGGCCGCGGTCGCGTCAGACAGTGTCGCGGTGGCGGTCAGCAGCAGCGGCCCGCCCGCGGTCAGCGGCGCTCCCGCCAGCGAGTCGGGGAAGGTGTCGTCGCGCGACAGCACCACGTGGTCGGCCTGGCCGTCGGCGAAGCGGGCCCGGCTGATCGCCACCGCCGCCGCGGTCGGGTCGGCGTGGTCGATGCGCTCGGTGCTGGCCGGGTCGCCGTCGAACCCCCCGCCAGCGGTCACCGGCGGCTCGGTGGGCTCGTCGGTCGGCGGCGGCTCGGTCGGCGTCGGCTCGGGTCCGGGGGGCGTGGCCCCCAGCGGCGCCGCGCTCCAGTCCGGCTGGCTGCCACCGGGCACGACCAGCTGGGTGCCGGCGAAGGCCTGCGCGCAGTCGGCGTCGAACCCGCTGGCCAGGTAGATGCCCGCACCGGCCGGCTGGGGACTGTCCGCGAAGGCCGCGTTCAGTTCGTACACCAGCGCCGACCCGTCCGGCGACCACGAGGGGTTCCAGAAGCCGAAGTCGTCGACGATGCCCGGCTCGGGCCCGACCAGCTCGCAGGACCGCGCCGGCTCGGCCGGGGCAGGGGCGCTCATGGTGAACACCCGCAGCCGGGGGCCTACCGGCACCCACGTGCCGCCCTCCAGCGAGACCACCAGCCGGTCCTGGGCGTCGGTGACGTCGGCGTACAGGGGATAGCACCAGTCTTCAAAGTCCTCGGACGTGTCGCACAGCCGGAACCAGGTCTGCTTGTCGGCGTCGCCCAGCGTGTAGGTCGCCACCGTGGGGAAGCTGGAGTCCCCCGACTCCTCGATGTCGCCGGGCAGCACGGCCTGCGTGGCGCTGTAGAAGGTCGCGTCGAGGTCGTCGAACATTCGGGTTGGCCACGGCACTGGAGTCGCTGCCGTCGGCGTAGGCGAAGTCCAGCGTGGGGGCCACGACGAACCCCTCCGGGCTGCTGTAGGACTCGTAGTGGGTGTAGCTGAAGACCACGCCGTCGGGGGCGAGGTCCATGTCGCTGATGTTGCCGGTCAGTGCCGGGCGGAACGGCGCGCCCAGCAGCGTGCCGTTCTGGTCCATGCGCACGATCTCGCCGCGCTCGCCGCCGCGCACGGCCAGGATCGCGCCGCGGTCGTCGGCGGTGGGCGCGACGTAGGGCGCGTCGGCGGTCCCATCGGTGGTGACCGGCCGGGCCGCCGAGGGATCGTCGGCCGGCATGATCCACACGTTGTGGTCGCTGACGAACACGATGGTGCCCGTGGCCGCGCCCGCCGGCGCGGCGGTCACGAACAACGAGCCCACCAGCGCGGCCACCAGCGTCGCCGCCGCCAGCGCCCGCTTCCCGGCGGGCACAGTCAGTCGCTTGTTCACCGTCGTCCTCCCGTCTGGTGTACCGGACCCGCGCCGGCACCTCACGAGCCAACGGTGGCAGCCGGCCCTGCAAGGGGACTGCAAGCCCGCTGCAACGACTCAGAGGCAGCCCGTCGCGCACCCACCGCCAACATCGGCGGTCACAGGCATCCGGTCCGCCATGCGGGAGTAAATTACTCTGCGTAGCTATCCTGGGACCGGCTGGTAACGCACGACGTGGATGGGAGGCTGTGACCGACGACGGACGGACGTCCGCTCGGCGCGAGCCTGACGAGGCCGCCGCGCACGGGGCCCAGGCGATCCTTGGCCCACGGGGGGGCGAGAACCTCGTAGACGTCGCCGGGGACAGCAGTTCGGACCCGGCGGTGCTGCAAGCCTGGCGCCGCGACGTCGTGGCCGCCGGGCGCCCAGCCGTCGGCGAGGCCTCGCGGGGTTCCGGCGCCGGACGGCTGGATGAGGCCGAGCACCACCTCGGCCTGATCGAGCGGCATCTGCGGGTGGTGCAGAACCTGCGAGCCCTGTGGCACCGCTCGCCGCAGACGAAACTGCCGGACGTCCTGGACCGGGTCGTGCGGGCGCTGGTCGAGGACTTCGATGCGGCCGGTGCGCAGATCTGGCTGTACGACCCGGAGCGCGACCGCATGGAGTGTGCCGCCGCCACCGACGGCCTCTCGCAGGGCCCGCCGCTGCCCGACGGCTTCCCGGCCGCCAGCTACCCGCACGTGCTGGGGCAGGTGGCTCGCTGCCGCCAACCGTACGTCGGCCGTGACCTCTGCGCCGACCCGCTGTTCGGTGCCGAGCTAGGCGCCGCCCGTGGTGTCGGCGCGGTCGCGGCCGTGCCGCTCGTGCTGGGCGACGACCTGTTGGGGCTGCTGGTGTGCCACTCCCAGCGGCCCCTGGCGGTCGGCACGGTGGGGACGCTGGTGTCGCTGGCCGACGCGCTCGCCGCCGCCCTGGCCGACATCCGGCTGATCGAGGCGGAGCGGGCCGCCCGCGACCGCGCAGAGGAGGCGCTGCGCCGGTCGGCGTTCCTGGCCGAGGCGGGCCGGGTGCTGGGATCGTCGCTCGACTACCGCACGACGCTCGAGAGCGTCGCGCGCCTGCTTGTCCCGGAGCTCGCCGACTGGTGCGTGGTCGACGTCGTGGCCGACGACGGCACGCTGGACCGGCCGGCGGTCGTCCACGTCGACCCTGGCCTGGAGCGGGCGGCCCGGGAGATCCAACGACGCTACCCACCGCGGCCGGACGCCCCGGCGGGGCCGTACAAGGCCATGCGGACCGGCCGCTCGGAGCTGCTGGAGACGATTCCCGAGGAGCTCGTCGAGGCCGTCGCGCACGACTCCGAGCATCTGGCGCTGCTGCGGCGGGCAGGGCTGGTGTCGTCCATGTCCGCGCCGATGCTCGTGCGCGGCGGGGCCGTCGGGGTGATCACCTGCGTCAGCGCCGAGTCCGGTCGGCGCTACCGACCCGCGGACCTGGCCCTGCTGGAGGAGCTCGCCGGGCGGGCAGCCCTGGCGGTCGACCGCGCCCGGCTGCACAACGAGACCGTGGCCCAGGAGCGCTTCGCACGCTCCGTACTCGACTCCCTGGTCTCCCGCACAGCGGTGCTCGACGCCAGCGGCAGGATCATCGCAGCCAACCGTGCCTGGCGGTCCTGCCCCGATGAGCCCTGGTGCCCGCCGCCCGGCAGCGACTACGTCGCCGCCTGCGAGCACAACGGCAAACGAGGCGTCGCGGAGGCGGGCCATGCGGCCGAGGCGATCCAGCAGGTCGCCGCCGGCAGCCGCGCCTTCTTCCAGGTGGAGTACCCCTCGGGTTGGCAGTGGTTCGTCCTGCGGGTCACCCCGCTGGCCGACGGCGGCGGCGGAGACGAGGCCGGGCCTGGTCCGCGCCGCGGCGTCGTCGTCGCCCACCACGACATCACCTGGCGCAAGCAGGCCGAGGACCGGGTCCGCCGGCAGGCCGACCAGCAGGCGGCGGTCGCGCAGCTTGGCCTCACCGCCCTGGCCGACCTCAGCCCGTCGACGTTGCTGGACCAGGCCACGGCTCTGGTCGCGGAGATCCTCAACGTCGACTGCTGCCGGGTCCTGGAGGTCCTGCCCGACGCCGACGCGCTGCTGCTGCGCGCCGGTGTCGGCTGGACGGACGAGCTGGTGGGCACGGCCGTGGTCGAGGCCGGCCCCGACACTCAGGCGGGCTACACCCTGCAGTCCCGGGCACCGGTCGTCGTGGAGGACCTGGCGACCGAGCCTCGCTTCTCGGATCGGACGCTGCGCGAGCACGGGCTCGTCAGCGGCGTCAGCGTCGTGGTCGGAGGTTGGGAGGAGCCCTTCGGCGTCCTCGGCGCCCACAGCCGCCGGCGGCGGATGTTCACGCGCGACGACGTCGACTTCCTGCAGGCGGTGGCCAACGTCCTCGCCGGCGCGGCCGAGCGCCGCCGCAGCGAGGAGGAGGCCCGTCACCGAGCCCTGTATGACTCCCTGACCGGGCTGCCGAATCGAGCGCTCCTGCAGGACCGACTCGGCCACGCGCTGGCCGATCTGGCGCGAACGGTGGGCCAGGTCGGGGTGCTGTTCGTCGACCTGGACAACTTCAAGATGATCAACGACAGCCTCGGGCACGCCGCCGGCGACCGCCTGCTGGCGGCCCTGGCACCCCGGCTGCAGCAGGTCCTGCGGCCGGGCGACACGATCGCCCGTTTCGGCGGCGACGAGTTCGTCATCGTCTGCGAGGGCCTGCACGACGCCGAGCAGGCCAGGGCGATCGCCGATCGCATCGTCGCCGCGCTCGCCGCCCCGATCGCCCTGCCGGAGGGCCGGGTCACCGTGTCGGCCAGCATCGGCATCGCGCTGTCGGGCATGCCGGCGACGACCCCGGACGGGCTGCTGCGCGACGCGGACATCGCGATGTACGAGGCGAAGCAGCGCGGCCGGGGACGCCACGAGGTCTTCGAGGAGACGCTCAGCCACCGCGCCCGCGAGCGCCTGCGCATCGCCACCGCCCTGCGCAGCGCCGTCCAGGGCGGCGAGCTGCGGCTCGTCTACCAGCCGGTGGTCTCCGTGCCTGACGGCCGGGTCGTCGCGCTCGAGGCGCTGCTGCGCTGGCAGCACCCCGAGCTCGGGGCCATCCCGCCGGACCAGTTCATACCTGTCGCCGAGGACACCGGGCTGATCATCCCCATCGGCACCTGGGCGCTGCGTGAGGCTTGTGACCAGGCCGCCCGGTGGCGCGCCCTGACTGATGCCGCCCCCCCGCCGACCGTGTATGTCAACGTGTCCGGCCGCCAGCTGGCCGATCCCCACTTCGTGGCCATCGTCGAGCAGGCCGCGGCCCGCAGTGGCATCCCGGTCGACCAGCTGGGCGTCGAGATCACCGAGAGCCAGCTGCTGGCGGACGCCGAGGCCACCCTGGCGACGCTGCGGACCCTGCACCGGCGCGGGGTCCACCTGGCGATCGACGACTTCGGGGCCGGCTTCTCCTCCCTGGGCCAGCTCAAGCGGATGCCCCTGGAGGTCATCAAGATCGACCGCCAGTTCGTCGAGGGGCTCGGCCGGGATCCCCACGACGGTGCCATCGTCGGCGCCGTGGTCGCGATGGCCCGCGCCCTGCGGCTGCACGTCACCGCCGAAGGGGTCGAGACGGCCGAGCAATGCCGCATCCTGTCCGAGCTGGGCTGCGACCAGGCCCAGGGCTTCTACTTCGCCAGGCCCCTGCCAGCCGATGAGGTCGCCGCCGTGCTGCAGCTCGGGCGAGCGCTGGGCGACGCCACCGGCGACGGCTGAGCGCTGTCGCAGCGGTGGGCTGCGTCCCCGCGGCTACAGCGGCGGCCAGGGGTAGGCGCGCCGCCGGCCGTCGACGGCGGGCAGGGCCGTGGTGGCCTGCAGCCGGGCCGCGCGCCGCTTCAACGCCCCGACCTCCCGGGCGCTCAGCAGCTCGCCGAGAGCGCGGGTCAGGTCGTGGCCGGGCTCGCCCAGGGCGGCGCCGAGGCGGGCCAGGTCGGCCCGCCAGGCCGGCTCGACGGGCGTGCCGCCCAGCTCCCAGACGACCGTGCGCAGCTTGGGCAGGGGATGGAAGGCCAGCCCGTGGTCGCAGCCGCGGATGCGCCCGTCGTCGCCGAGCATGACGTGGCTGGCCTTGCGGTCGGCGTTGTTGACCAGCAGGTCGAAGGTGGCCAGGCGCGCCAGCTGGCTGCGGTGGACATGTTCCTCCACCAGGACGAAGTAGTGGCGGCGCGGGTCGTGGGGCACGAACAGCTGCAGCGACCCGGGTCCCATCGGCCCGTCGCGCAGCACCGTGGGCGGCACCAGTCCCCAGCCCAGGAAGGCGCTGACCATGTAGGCGGCCGCCTCCCGCTGGCACAGCGTCCCGCCGGGGAAGTCCCACAGGGGCCGCTCGCCCGACCGGGGCTTGTAGACCGCGTGCACGCCGGCGCCGGGGTCGCCGACCTGCACCAGCAGCGTGTGGTTGCTGGCGTTGGCCAGGAACCCCCGGACCCGCAGCTCGGCGCCGGCCAGCAGCGCCAGGGTGTCGTCCTCGCGTTCGCCGTCGCCACGCAGCCCCCGGAGGCGGTCGACGTTCATACCGTCAGCGAGCCGTGACCGTTCATGGCCGGGCAGACGTGGCCGTCGACGGGGTCGACGGGGCGGCCACAGAAGCGGCAGCGCTCGCGCGCGCCGGCCTCCACCGCGAAGGCCGCGTACGCGGCCAGGGCCACGAGCTGGTCCCGCGACATCCAGAAGCGGGCGACCCCCGCCTCCTGAGCCTCCTCGGGTACGAGCTCCTGAGCTTCCAGCAGGAAGCGCTGGCCTGCGTCGTCCATGCCCAGGCTCATCGACCCCGCCCGCCAGACGGCGCTGACCGGCTCCATCAGACGCTGGGCGGGCCGGTCGACGTCGTCGGGCGTGACGGTGACGCCGACGCGCGACAGCAGCTCCTGGGCCAGCTGCGCCAGCATGCGCACCTGGGCCTTCTCGACCAGGACCGCCACCACCTGGGATCCCAGCCGAGCCTGGACGTAGAACGTCCGCCGGCCGGGCGTGCCGACCGCCCCCGCCGAGATCCAGTCCACCGGATCGAGCTCGTAGGACTCGGCCACGCCCCTCAGGCCTTCCTGCTCGCGCCTGCGCTGCTGCCCGTGCGGCCCGCTGACTTGCCAGCGGGGCGCCGCCGCGGCGGTCGCAGGCCGTCGGCGGTCAGCGGCCCGTCGTCGTTGAAGCGCAGCAGCACCGGCTGTCCGCCCGCCGACAGCCGCAGGACGGTGACCGACGCCGGTCCCACCTGGAGGCGCTGGAACAGGTCCAGGGGCAGTCCGACGTAGAAGGCCACCACCGCCTTGATGACGTCGGCGTGGGTGACCGCGGCGATGACGTCGCGGGGGTGGCGCGCGACGAGCTCCTCGACCGCGTCGACCGCCCGCAGCTGCGCCTGGCGGATGCTCTCACCGTCGGGGAACCGCGCCAGCGACGGGCGTGCCTGGACCACCGGCCACAGCTTGGTGCGCGCCAACGGCTTCAGCGGCCGGTCGGTCCAGCGGCCGTACTCGACCTCCACCAGCCCCTCCAGCGGCTGGACCGCCAGGCCGTGGGGGGCGGCGAGCAGCTCGGCGGTCTGGCGGCTGCGCGCCAGGGGGCTGCCGTACACCGCCTTCAGGGGCAGGTCGGCCAGCCGCCGGGCTGCCGCCTGCGCCTGGGCCCGGCCGCGCTCGTCCAGGCCCGTCTCGGTCCGCCCGCCCAGGCGCGCGCCGGTCGTGGCGGTCGTGGCGTGACGGATGAGCAGCAGCGTCGTCATCCCGGCCGTCCTCGCATTGCCGTGGCGGCCAGCGTAGCGGCGCCTCTACGCTGCTGGCTCCCCGCGACAGGAGCAGACGCCGTGGCCGACATGCGCACCGAACGCGACTCGATGGGAGAGGTGCAGGTGCCCGCGGACGCCTACTACGGCGCCCAGACCCAGCGCGCGGTCGACAACTTCCCCATCTCCGGCCAGGGCATCCCGCGGGAGGTCGTCAGGGCGCTCGGCCTCATCAAGGCCGCTGCGGCGGCGTTCAACCACGATCGTGGGGTGCTCGACGCGGAGCAGCACCGGGCGGTGACGCAGGCCGCTCAGGAGGTCGCCGACGGTGAGCTCGACGACGAGTTCGTCGTCGACGTGTTCCAGACCGGTTCGGGCACGTCGTCGAACATGAACGCCAACGAGGTGATCGCCAACCGGGCCATCGAACTGCTCGGCGGACGGCTCGGGTCGAAGGACCCGGTCCATCCAAACGACCACGTCAACGCCGGCCAGTCCTCAAACGACGTGTTCCCCAGCGCCGTGCACGTGGCCGCCTACCAGGCCTGCGTCGAGCGGCTGCTGCCTGCCCTGCGGCGACTGCGGCGGTCGCTGGCGGCCAAGGCCGAGGAGTTCGCCGACGTCGTCAAGCCCGGCCGCACCCACCTCATGGACGCCACCCCCATCACGCTGGGCCAGGAGTTCTCCGGCTACGCCCGCCAGGTGCGGCTGGCGGCCGCGCGCGTCCAGGCGGCGCTGGAGCGCCTTGCCGAGCTGCCGCTGGGCGGCACCGCCGTGGGCACCGGACTCAATGCTCCCGAGGGGATGGCCCAGGCCGTCATCGCCGAGCTGCGAGCCCGCACCGGCATCGCGGAGCTGCGCGAGGCCGTCAACCACTTCGAGGCCCAGGGTGCGCGCGACGCGCTGGTGGAGCTGTCGGGCGCCTGCAAGGTCGCGGCGGTGTCGTTGACGAAGGTCGCCAACGACCTGCGCTGGATGGCCTCCGGGCCCCGCACCGGGCTCGCCGAGATCGACCTGCCCGAGGTCCAGCCGGGCAGCTCGATCATGCCGGGCAAGGTCAACCCGGTGCTGTGCGAGTCGGTGACCCAGGTGGCCGCCCAGGTCGTCGGCAACGACGCGGCCGTCACCGTCGGCGGCTTGTCGGGCAACTTCGAGCTCAACGTCTTCATCCCCCTGATCGCCCGCAACGTCCTCGAGTCGGTGCGCCTGCTGGCCGCCGCGGCGGAGGTCTTCGCCCGTCGCTGCGTCGACGGCATCGCGGCCGACGCGGCCCGCTGCCATGAGCTGGCCGAGAAGGACCTGGCCATCGTCACCGCGCTGGTCCCCGCGATCGGCTACGACGTCGCGGCGGAGCTGGCCAAGCGCGCCCTGCACGAGGATCGGCCGCTGCGCGACGTGGTCAAGGAGGCCGGCGTCCTGGCCGACGACGAGGTCGACGTGGTGCTGGACCTGCGGCGCATGACCGCAGGTGGCGTCCTGTAGCCGGCTAGCCGGCGGCGCGGCCCAGCTCGGCGGCCAGGTGGTGGCGCAGGGGCAGGCCCACCGCCGCCAGCCGCAGCCGGTAGCGCAGGCGGTCGCCGTCGACGTCGACGTCGCGTTCCAGCGCGTCGACCCGCTTGGCGGTCGTCGTGCGCGACACGGCGGTCGACGCCAGGCGGATGGCCGTGCCCGACAGCGTCCCTTCCTGCACCTCGACTATGCCGGTGGGGTGGGCCAGCACCAGCTCGACCCGTCCGGGATGGGGGCAGCGCCAGTAGCCGGCCTCGGCGTGCAACGGTCGGCCGTCGTCGGGGGCCCACGTGCGCTGGCTGTAGGCCAGGAACGGCTTGCCGCTGTGCCAGAAGCGCACCTCCTCGCCGTAGCCGAACGCCGCGATGGTGGGGTACTCGCCCCGCCCCTCCCCCACCCAGGTGCCCAGCAGGAACGCCAGCGGCGCGACGTCCGGGTGCAGCACAGGCGCGCTCATGAGCGGAGTCTCGCACGGTCCCTGGAGGGGCCGTGCGTGGCAACGGCCGCGCGCAGCCGGGCTTCGACGAGCCCTGCGTCGGGCGGGGGGTCGGGCAGGCGGACCTGGAAGACGTCGCGGACCTCGGGGCCCAACGTGGCGACCCGGGCGCCGGTCACGTCCAGGCCGCTGTCGGCCAGCGACCGCGCGAGGCGGTACAGCAGCCCGGGGGCGTCGGGAGCGCGGACCTCCACCCGGGCGCTGCGCGCCCCTGCGTCGAAGCGCACGGTGACCGGCAGCGGCCCGGGCAGGGTCAGCTGGCGGGCGTCGCGTCGCTGCTCCCGGCGGTCCACCATCGCCGCCACGTCCAGCCGCCCGGCGGCGGCCCCGCGCAGGTCGTGCAGGATCCGCGGCCAGTCAGGACGCTCGCCGGGGCGCACCACGAACCAGTCCAGCGCGACGCCGTCCGCGCCGGTGAACGCCCGCGCGTCGAGCACGGTGACCCCGCGGGCGGCCAGCACCCCGGCGCAGTCGGCGATCAGCCCGCGGCGGTCGCCTGCCACCAGCGACAGCGTCTCCGTGCCGGCGGCCGGACCGGGGCGCACCTGCCCCCGCAGCTGCCCGGCGCCGGGCAGGGGCCGCAGCAGATCGGCGTGGGCGACCAGCTGTTCGGGGTCGGCGGCCCGCAGGTACCGGGCCGGCGCCCGCTCGAGCAGCGCCTCCACGGCGGCGGGGTCGCGGGCCAGCCGACGGGCCGCCTCAACGACCGCCGCGGGCCGGCGTTCCCGGGGCTGGGCCGCCGTGCCGGTCAGCAGTCGCCGCAGCCGGGCGTGCAGCTCCGCCAACAGCCCATCCTTCCACGCCGACCAGGCCGCCGGCCCGGTGGCCCGGGCGTCGGCCAGGCTGAGCAGGTACAGCCCGTCGAGCGTCTCGCTGTCGCCGACCTGGTGGGCCACCGCGCGCAACTCCCCCTCGTCGTCGAGGTCGATCCCGGTGGCGGCGTCGGGTAGCAACAGGTGGAGTCGCACCAGCCTGGCCACGCGCTCCGCGCGGGCGTGCTCGAAGCCCATGTGGCGCACCCAGCGCTGAGCCACCTGCCCGCCCGCCGCGCTGTGGTCGCCGGGCCAGGCCTTGCCCACGTCGTGCAGCCAGGCGCCCAGCACGAGCGTGTCCGGCTCGTCCAGCTCGTCCCACAGCTCGCCGTGAGCGGCGTCCAGCGCGCCGTCGGCGATGCGTGCCAGCTGGGCGCAGGTCTGCGCGGCGTGGGTGTCCAGGTCGTAGCGGTGGAACGGGTTGCGCTGGGGATGCCCGCGCACGGACGGCCACTCGGGCAGGTGGGCGCCCAGCAGCCCGGTGTGGTCGGCGTCGGCGAGCGCCGCGCGGGCGTCGTCGCCCGCGCGCAGGGTCGCCAGCAGCGCCGCTCTGGCGGCGTCGTCCCAGCCCACGCGACCCAGGTCGCCCACCTGGCGGCGCAGCGCGGTCGTCGTGGCCCGTCCCAGGTGGGTGGCGCGAGCGGCGGCGGCGGCGACCGCGCGCAGTCCCAGCGACGGGTCGGCGGCCAGCGTGCGCACCGGATCGACCTCCACCAGCCCGTCCACCAGCGTGATGCCGTCGTCCAGCGGCTCCGGGGCGGGTCGCCGGCGCCGCCGCCCGCCGCGGGCGTCGGCGACCAGGCGCGGCCAGGTCCGTCCGTGGACATGGGCGACCGTGCGCATCGCCAGCCCCACCCGCCGCAGCAGCTCGTCGCCGCCGGGCAGACCCAGACGGGCCGCCACTTCGTCTTGCAGGTCGAGGCGCAGGCGGTCGCCCCGCGCCACCAGGTGCAGCGCGCAGCGCGCCGCCAGCAGGGTGTCCGCCGCCCGCGCCAGCTCTGCACGCTCGGCCGCCCCCAGGTAACGAGCGCCCACGAGCGGGTCCAGGCCGGGCTCGCCGAGCACCACCGCGGAGGCCCAGCGCAGGGCGTGCAGGTGGCGCAGCCCTCCGGCGCCGCTCTTCAGATCGGGCTCAAGCATCCCCGCGCCGTCGCCTGCCCCGCCGCCGTCGCCGTCCACGGCCACGAGCAGGTCGGCACCGGCGCGGCGCAGCCAGCGACGGCAGCGCCCGGCGAGGTCGTCCAGCAGCCCCCGGTCGCCCGCGACCAGCCGGCGGTCGGTCAGGGCGGTCGCCGTCTCCAGGCGCTCGCCGGCGGCGCGCAGCGCCTCGCGCGGGGTGCGCACGGCGTGCCCGATCGACAGGCCCGCGTCCCACAGCGGGTAGCACAGCGCCCGGACCAGGGACTCCAGGTCCCGCCGCCCCCAGCCGTCGTGGAGCAGCAGCAGGTCGACGTCGGAGCGGGGACACAGCTCGCGCCTGGCGTAGCCGCCGAGCGCGACGACCGCGAGGACCCCGCCCGTGCCGGCCTCGGCCAGCCATCCGCGCAGCGCGTCGTCGACCGCGTCGGTCCACACCCGGCACCAGCGCGGGCCGGGCGGAGCATCGACCGCGGCGCGGTCGAGCCGTGCGGTCAGAGGGCGTCCGGGCCGTGCTCGCCGGTACGGATCCGCACGACCTCGTCCAGCGGCACGACGGCGATCTTGCCGTCGCCGATCTTGCCCGTCCTCGCGCCCTTGATGACCGCGTCGATGACGCCGTCGACCTGGTCGTCTTCGACCATGACCTCGATGCGGGTCTTCGGCACGAAGTCGATCTGATACTCCGCGCCCCGGTAGACCTCGGTGTGGCCGCGCTGGCGACCGAAGCCCCGGGCCTCCGACACCGTCATGCCGGCGATGCCGACAGCCTGCACGGCCTGCTTGACGTCGTCGACCTTGAACGGCTTGACGATGGCGATCACGAGCTTCATGGCCGTAGCATGCCCCAGGGAGGTTTCTCTCGCATCAGGCTGGTGTTTCGCGCCGGTTACGCCCCGCGCGGGCTCGGCCCCGACCAGCGCCGGCGTGGATCCCTGCACCTGGTGGCGCAGTGCCTGACGCGCAGGTCGTCGATGCGTTGCTCAAAACTCAACTGGCGAAGGCGAGGATACTGGCGGTGAAGCCGTGCAGGAAGCTGCGGGGGCCCACCGGCCCGAACTCGCCGGCGCAGAAGAACCCGGCCAGGGGCAGGTCGCCGAGGCTGTGGCGTACGAGTGATGCGTCGTGGTCCGGACGGCCGAACAGCCGGGTCCCGCGGCCGTTGCACGAGAACAGCAGCGCCGCGTCAGCCGGGCCCGAGCGGGCGAAGTCGTCCAGCAGCTCGCGCAGGTCCTCGTCGGCGCTGGCGGCGTCGCGGACGTGGAAGCGCACGGTCTGGCCGACCCGGACGACGTCGCCGACGGCGATCGCGCCGCTGCCCGGGTCGGCACCCAGCACGCCGCGGACCAGGAAGTCCCCGCGGCCGAACTCGTCGCGGTACTCGTCGATGACCGTACCGATGTGCAGCCCCCCGCGGATCAGCTCGCGTTCGCTGGGGTCGGCCTCGGCGAAGACCTCCTGGATGCGCTCGATCGGCGGCTGGCCGCCGAGCTCCTGCAGCAGGTTGCGGTCGGCGCGGGTGACGACGTAGGTGCCGCCGATCGGGCGGCAGCCCTGGGACACGAGGGTGCGCAGGTGGACGTCGCCGCCGACGGCGACGGCGACGGCGCCACCGGTGTGCACCGCGTCGTCGAGCAGCAGCCGGTTGCGGCCCGATGCGCCGACGCTGGCCAGGCCGCCGGAGACGGGCAGGCCGGGGCGGGCCTGGTCGATCCAGGCCAGGAAGCCGTCGGCGGGGAAGCTGAACGGGTCGGCCAGCAGCAGCAGAGCCTTGGCCTGCTCCGGCGGCGGCTGCCAGCCGAGCTCGTCGTCGGGGCCCTCGCCGGCACGCTCCCGAGGCGGCTCGTAGCGCAGCGGCGTCAGCTCCGCCCCGGGCAGGCAGGCGCCCCACAGCGACAGGCCGGCGACGTCTTCGATCTCGCGCCCGGCGGCGATGACGCCGGCGCCACTGGTGGTGCCGATCAGGTGGGCGGGCGCCAGGGTGTCGGCGATCCGGTCGCGCACGGCCTCGGCGGCCGGCGCGTAGGCCGCTCCGATGAACACGACGGCCAGGTCAGGGGCGCGACCCTCCAGAGCCTCGCGGACCCGGCCGGCGGCGTCGGCGGCGGCGGCGTCCGGGTCGGGTCCGACCGCGGACGCCTGCCCGGCGCGCACCCGGGTGATCTTGGCGGTCATCACTGGTCCTCCGGTACGTCGAGGATGTAGTCGTCGGCCTGGTCGTCCCACTCCATGCGCACGAGTCCCCGGGCGCGGGCGGCCTTGCAGAACTGCAGGAACCCGCTGAAGCCGAACTCCTTCTCGCTGAAGGTCGGCTCCCGCTTGCGCAGCTGGTTCTTCAGCCCCGACAGCGGCGGCGGCCCGTCGCTGCGCTGCAGCTCGGCCACCACCGCCCGCAGCAGCCCGAAGGCGCGCTCCTCGCCGCTGCTGTCCTCGGGGAAGCTGACCTCGGGGTCGCCCCTGGACGGGCCGGAGGACAGCTCGATGACCTTGCGGTCCTCCAGGTGGCGCAGCAGCTCGCCGAAGGCGCGGTACCCGTAGTCGGCTTCGTTGAAGGTCGGGTCCTTGCGCAGCAGCGCCCGTTTCAGCGTCGACGCCAGGACCGCCCCGCCGCTGCTGCGCTGAAGTCCCGACAGGGTCTGGGTCAGCAGCTTGCCGAACGCGGCCTCGTCGTCTTCGCCGGGCGCGGCCGGCGGAGCCTCGAGGGCCTCGGGGGCCTCCTCCTCACCGCGGCGGGGACGCTCGGGTCGGGGCCGGCGGGCGGAGGGGCCACGGGCCTGCGGCTTGCGCTGTGGCACGCCTTCGAGGCGCTCGTAGAACAGGAACTCGTCGCAGGCCGGCGGCAGCAGCGCCGAGGTGGACGCCTGCATCCCCACGCCGATGACCCGCTTGTTCAGTGACCGCAGCTTGGCCACCAGCGGCGTGAAGTCGCTGTCGCCGGTGCAGATGACGAAGGTCGTGATGTACTCGCGCTCGAAGCTCAGCTCGATCGCGTCGACGGCCATCTTGATGTCCGCCGCGTTCTTGCGCACCGCCCCCATCCGCTGGGGGATCTCGATGAGCTCGACGTGCTGCTCGGTGAGCATGCGCCGGTCGTCACCGAAGTAGCTCCAGTCGGCGTAGGCCCGACGCACGACGACGCGCCCGCGCTCGGCGAGGGCGTCGGCGATGGGCCTGAGGTCGAACGGCGCCCGACCCCCCTCGTCGCGGGCGCCGATGGCCAGGTTCTCGTAGTCGATGAACAGCGCGATGCGCTCTTCCTCGGCGGTCATACCCGCAATCTAGCTTGGCCGGGCCCCGGCGGGAACGATCCCGCCGTCCGGGACATCCTGGTCGAGCGGTCGGGTGCGCCCGCGGCGCGCTGGGCAACACTGGTGGGCGGACCGGGGACGTAGCCCAGCAGGCAGAGGCGCTCGCCTTAAAAGCGGGTCCAGGGTGGGTTCGAGTCCCACCGTCCCCACCGCAGCGACGGCCGTTGCGTGCGTGCGCGTCCGCTGCGACCTCAGAAAGCCCGGCCAGCTTGTGCGGAGTCGACATGCGGGACGTGCCGGTGGCGCTCCTCCCACGGGCGGACCCGCCGCTGCGGCGGCAGGTCGGCGGGCCGGCGGTTGGCGCTCCAGCCCCGGTCGAGCAGGTCGAGCAGCGCGGCGGTCACCGCCGCGGTCGCGCCCCACAGCAGGTTGCGCCCGTCCAGCTGCCAGGCCCACGACCAGCCGCCGGCGGGTACCTCCGCCGCCCGCCAGGTGTCCGGGTCGCGTAGCCGCGACAGCCGGACCCGGAGCACCTCGGCGACCTCGGACTCGGCGGCCGCGAGCCCATGAGGGTCGGTCCAGTGCGCGACGACGGTCTGCAGCCAGTACCGCGATACAGGGATGTAGAAGGCGGGCATCCGACCCAGGCAGGTGACGGTGGCCGGGCGCAGCCCCACCTCCTCGGCGGCTTCGCGCAGCGCCGCGCACTCGACGGTTTCGCCGGCATCGACCCTCCCGCCGGGGAACGAGATCTGCCCCGGGTGGTGGGCAAGGTCCGCCCGGCGGCGGGTGTAGACGATCTCGAGGTCTCCCCCGCCGGCGTCTGCGATGAGGACCAGCGCGGCGCCCACACGCCCGCCTGGGGGCAGGTCAAGCGAACTCGACGGCGACGCGCCGAGGGCGCTGCGCAGCCGGGTCCAGACTTCCACCGGAACGGACGGTAGCCCGAGCAGCCGGTCCCCGCCGCGGCCCGCCGCCGCGGACCGCGCCGGACCGGTCAGGTCTCGGGCTATCCGGGCATCAGCGGCCCGAGCAGGCTGAGAACGAGAGCCACGCCGAGCAGCACCGCCAGGACGACGACGACGCGGCGTTGGGTCTGCGGGGTCAGCATGGGCCCATCCTGGCACGTCGGCCTGGAGGCTGACGGCTGGTGCGCGCCGGCCCAGCCGAGATCCTCACCCGCGGCGGGC
>DASZOD010000182.1:0-8797 GCA_035550935.1 Egibacteraceae bacterium
GACATGGCGTAGAGCACGAGCCCCAGCACGACCACCAGGAGGGCGTCGAAGACGCCGAGCAGCTCCCGGTCGAAGGCACCGGCGATCACGGATACGGCGTAGGTGGCCGCAGCGACGGTCAGCATCACGGCGAACAGGGGGGTGAAGATCATGGTGAGCACCGGTGCCATGTTCTCCACCACATGCTGCTTGGACTCCACGAGCCAGCCCGCCACGATGACGGCACCGGCCGCGCCCGACGGCAGCACCCACTCGATGACCCGTTCGGCGAGGTCGGGCCCGATGGGCTCGAGGATCAGCGCCGTGAGCCCGAGCAGCACGCCGCCCCCGAGTGCGATGAGGACGTAGTAGATGACCCACTCGCCGGTGAAGCGAACGAAGTCCATGCGCCGCTCGTGCGATCGGATCGTGCCGCCCATGTACGGGTAGGCGACCGCGAACCACAGCACGACGGGCAGATGGAGCGCGACGAGGATCTCGGTGGCCGAGCCCGCACGGTACGGGTAGAGGTTGACCACGAGCGCAACGAGCACGAACGGCGCGGCCGTCAGCACCCATCCCCGGGTGTCGAGCTGCCGTCGGCGCGCGAAGTACCCGGCGAGGAACGGCAACACGAACAGACTGATGTTCCGCAGCAGCCACCCTGGTTGCTCCTCGGGGAACTGAGCTGCGAGCCGTACGACCTGGATCGCGACGGCCCCAGCCACGGCGAAAACGAGCGCCTCGACCCACCCGCTGGACGGGCGCGCCGGCTGATCGTCACCCTGCAGGACGAGCTGCTTCCACAGGCGGCCGCTGTGCTCGCGTGCGTACTCCCGCGACAGGGTGTCGAGGTCCCCCATGCGCTTCACGGCAACGAGGAACGCCTCATCGGCTGTGAGGCCGGCCGCGTTCAGCTCGGCCATCTGGTCGCGAAGGTGCGCCTCCAGCTCGTCGACGTCGCGGCCGTCGACGGCCGGGGCCTTGGCGACGTAGCCTCGCCACGCAGCGATCTGTGTCTCTGTGCCATCCATAGTCATGCCTCACGGAGTGCCGTTAGCAGCCCACCGGAGCCTGGCCAGACGTCACCCAACGCACGGGCGACGGTGACCCACTGCCGTTGCTGGTCGGCGAGCGCCGCTCGCCCGTCGTCGGTGATCGTGTAGTACCTGCGGCGACGCCCTTCGGGCGGCGTTCGCCACTCCGTGGTCACGTACCCGAGCCGGAGGAGGCGGTGGAGCAGGGGATAGAGCATCCCGTCGGTCCACTCGAGCTCACCCCCGGAAAGCTCACGCACCCGCTTCAGGATTGCATAGCCGTAGCTCTCACCCTCGGCCAGGATCGCGAGCACGAGCGGCGTCGCCGAGGCCGCGACCAGGTCCTTGTCGATGTGCACACCCGCCTCCCATGGCTCGAAGCCATATGCATAGAAGCACAAGGTATGAGCGGCCGCAAGCAGGGACGGCTCGGTCCGGCTTCCTCCGTTGGCCCCCGGGTCCTCGCCTCGGACTGCAGTCCTCGATGCGGTCCGCCGCCGCCGCCAGCAGCAGACCCACGGCCACCGCGGTCACAAGGACGACCCGCTGTTCCGGCTGCGACCCGTCCTGCGGGTCGGCCAGGAACGCCTCGATGACGCGACCGTGGGCAAGATCTTCGAGCGGACCGCGACAGTCGCGATCGACGAGGTCACCTCCACGGTCCACTCCGGCGGCTTGATCACCGGCCGGCCCTCGTAGCTGCGGACCTCGTCGGCGCCGGGGTCGGGCGCCGCCCCGCCATCAGCGCCCGCCCAGGAACGACGCCGCCACCGTGGCCAGCAGGGTCCCGGCGGCCACGGTCGCCGCGCGCCACATGCCCGGCAGGCCGCGGGTGGTCACCACCGGAACGGGCGGCAGGCCGTAGACCTCCGGCTCGTCCAGCAGCAGGAAGAAGGCCCCGGGGCCGTCGCCGCACGGTGGCGGTGTCAAGCGCTCGACGGCCGGGTACGTCGCCGGTGCTCACCTTGCAAGGTCCTCGGAACTCAGCGCGCCGGGCGACTCGCCCAGCCGGAAGGAGCCGACATGACCCACGAGGGCCGGCCTCATCTCGACAAGCACAGCGACAAGGAGCTCCGTCGGGCCGTCGAGACCGCCGAGAGCCAGGACGAGCGCCTGATCGAGGAGGGGTCCGAGGCGGCGCTGGATGCCGAACGCACCCAGCGTGCCGCCATGGAGGAGGAGCTCGAGCGGCGCGAGTCGTAGGCGTTGACGCAACGGCCACCGGGAGGGCCGCAATGAAGCCCAGCAGGCTCGTGCGCAGGGCTCTGGGGAGCGCCCTGTCGGCGACGTCCCAGGTGCTGGCCGCCGCCAGTCGCCTCAGCGGGCAACTGGCGTCTCTGGCGCGGCCGCCAGGGAACACCCACGACGACGTGACGGCACCGGGTCCGGTCGGTCCGGTCGGCGTCGACGACGTCTTGGAGCCGCTGGAGTCTCCGCCCGACACGCGTGACCGCGCAGAGTCGCTCCAGCGCGCAACAGACGTGGACACCCGGGTGGAGACGCCGCCGACCGTTCCGGCTCCAGAGGGACCAGACCGCGTGCGGTCGCCGGAAACCCACATCGCCGAGCTCGCCGAGGGCAGCGCCGACGAGGTCGTCAGGGCGCTGCCCGGCCTGTCCACCGACGAGCTGCGCCTGCTGTACGAGCACGAGACGTCGCATCAGAGCCGCCCGTCGGTGCTCGACGCCGTCGAACGCGCGCTCAGCCCCGGCTGAGCCGGCCCGGCCAGGGACGGGGAGAACCCGAAGCGCGCCAGGACCGCCTGACCGGCCGGCGACAGCACGAAGTCGACGAACGCCCGAGCCCCATCGGGGTTGGGTGCCGGTGCCAGGACGGCGATCGGGTAGGAGACCACCACGTTGTGTTCGGGGGGGATCGCGACCGCCTCGACGCGGCCGCGGGCGGCCACGACGTCGCTGACGTAGACGATCCCGGCGTCGGCCTCGCCCAGCGCGACCCTGCCCAGCACCGCCCGGACGTCGGTCTCCAGCGAGGAGGGCGTCGCTCGCACTCCGGCCGCGGCGAGGGCCTGGCGGGCGTACGCCCCGGCGGGGACCTCCTCGGCGGCCAGCACGACCGTGACCTGGGGGTCGGCCAGGTCGGCCAGGCCGCGGATCCCCAGCGGGTTGCCCGGCTCCACGGCGATGACCAGGCGGTTGTCGGCGAAGGGCCGCGGGCGGCCGGCGACGAGCCCGGCCTCGGCCACCTGCTGCATGTAGCGCTGGTCGGCCGACGCGAACACGTCGGCTGGGGCTGCCTGGGTGAGCTGGCCTGCCAGCTGCTGGCTGCCGGCGAAGTTGAAGCTGACCGTGGTGCCCGGATGGGCATGGGTGAATGCGGCAGCCAGCTGCCGGAAAGCGTCCGCCAGCGACGCCGCCGCGAACACCGTGACCCGGGCCGAGCTCCCGGCGGGCCGCCCGGCCGCGCACGCCACCGCCACGAGCGCGGCCAGCGCCAGCGCCGCGACTCCGATCCGCCGTCGCGGTGCGAGGGCGAGCACCGGGGCGCCGGCCGCGTGCCGGGTCAGGCCCCTTGGGGGGCGCGCAGCGCCCGGCCGTCGCGGGCTAGCCCATGCTGCCACAGCCGGGCATACGGCCAGCCGGCTCAGCCCAGGCCCAGCGCCTGCGCAAGGGCCCGCTGGTGCAGCGCGGCGACCTCGTCCAGGGCGAGGTCGAACACGCCCTCCAGCTCGAGGCGGGGCCGATCGGTGACCGTCCCCAGCCTGCGGTGCCACACCCCGCGCGCCTGGCACAGCGTCGCCAGCTGCAGCGCGTCGGCGCGGGCGGTGCTGACCACCACCCGGGTCGGCGACTCGCTGAACAACCACTGGTGTGCGGCGACGCCGTCCTCGGCCGTGATGCGGGCACCCAGCCGGGGACGGGCGCCCAGGCAGCACTCGACCACCGTGGCCAGCAGCCCCCCCACCGACACGTCGTGGGCGCTGTGCAGCAGCCCCAGCCGCGCGGCGTCTGCGAGCAGCCGCTGCAGCGCCCGCTCCTCTTCGAGGTCGACCCGCGGGGGACGCCCGGCCAGGCGCCCGTGCAGCCGGGCCAGGTACTCCGACCCGCCCAAGCCGGGGCGGGTGGGCGCCCCGACCATCAGCAGGGTGTCGCCGGGAGCGCCCAATGCCACGCCGACCGCCCCGGAGACGTCGTCGAGGATGCCCAGCACGCCGACCACCGGGGTTGGGTCGACCGCGGTGTCGCCCGTCTGGTTGTAGAAGCTGACGTTGCCGCCGGTGATGGGCGTGCCCAGGGCCCGGCAGGCCGCTGCCAGCCCTCGGACGACGGCGCGGAACTGCCCCATGATCTCGGGCCGCTCGGGAGAGCCGAGGTTCAGGCAGTTGGTGGCGGCCACCGGGGTGGCGCCGGTACAGGCGATGTTGCGGGCGGCCTCGGCGACGGCGAGCCGCGCGCCCTCCTCGGGGTCCAGCGCGCACCAACGGCCGTTGCCGTCGCAGGCGACCGCCACGCCCCGCGCCTGCGGCCCGGCCGGCTGGTCGCCCAGGCGCAGCACGGCGGCGTCGCCCCCCGGGCCCTGCACGGTGGCCGACCCGACGATGGAGTCGTACTGCTCCCAGACCCAGCCGGCGCTGGCCACGTTCGGTGAGGACAGGACCTTCAGGGCGGTGGCGCGCAGGTCCCGGGGCGGCTGCCAGCCGTCGACGTCCTCGTCGGCGAGGGGATGGACCCAGTCGGTGGCCGGGCGCTCGTACATGGGGCCCTCGTCGGCCAGCGACGGCGCCGGGGCGTCGTGCACCACCTGGCCCCGGTGGGTGCACACGAGCCGGTCGCCGGCGTCGACCTCGCCCACGACGGTCGCGTCGATCCCCCAGCGGGCGCAGACCTCAAGCACCCGGCTCAGCCGCCGCGGGGCGACCAGCGCGAGCATGCGCTCCTGCGATTCCGAGCACAGGATCTCCCAGGCGTCCATGTCGGCCTCGCGCAGCGGGACGCGGTCCAGGTCGACGCGCATGCCCAGGCCGCCGGCCGCGGCCATCTCCGAGGTGGAGCAGGCGATCCCGGCCGCGCCCATGTCCTGGATGCCCGACAGCAGTCCCTCGTCGTACAGCTGCAGGCAGGCCTCGATCAGCAGCTTGCCCGCGAAGGGGTCGCCGACCTGGACGTTGGGCCGCTTGACGTCCTCCGGCCCGCCCGTCCCGAACCCGGCCGAGGCCAGCACGGAGGCGCCGCCGATGCCGTCACGGCCGGTGCGCTGGCCGATGAGCACCGCCAGGTCGCCGGGGCGCTCGGCGCGAGCCTGCTGCAGCCGGTCGGCCGGCATGACGCCGAGGCAGAGGACGTTGACCAGGGGGTTGCCCTGGTAGCAGGGATCGAAGACCGTCTCGCCGCCCACCGTGGGGACGCCGATCGAGTTGCCGTAGTGGCCGATGCCGCGCACCACCCCGTCGACGACGAGCCGGGTGCGCGGGTCGGCGGGGTCGCCGAAACGCAGCGGGTCCAGCAGCGCCACCGGGCGGGCGCCCATGGCCAGGACGTCGCGGATGATGCCGCCCACGCCGGTGGCCGCCCCCTGGAAGGGCTCGACGAAACTGGGGTGGTTGTGGCTCTCGATCTTGAAGGCGACCGCCAGCCCGCCGCCGACGTCGACCACGCCGGCGTTCCCGCCGGGGCCGGCCAGGACCCGGGGTCCGGCGGAGGGCAGGCCGGCCAGGTACACCTTCGACGACTTGTACGAGCAGTGCTCGGACCACATGACCGAATACGTTCCGAGCTCGGCGACCGACGGCTCCCGACCCAGGGTGGCGGCGACGCGCTCGTACTCGTCGCCGGTCAGGCCCAGCTGCTCGGCGAGAGCGCGAGGCTCGGGGCTCGGCGCGGGCACGGAGGCCGTACGTTCGGCACGCATCGCCGGCAGATCCTAGTGCCCGTGTCGTCGCGGCGTCGCAGCGAGCGATCGCCCGGCGGCCGCCCGAGCGAATGAGCTGCTGAGCCTTGCCAGCCCGTCTGTATCAGGTTGGGGGCTGCGGGCTCTGCACTGACGGGCCGTCATCACCGGTGCCCACCCGCACCGCAGACAGCGCGGACCGATGCCAAAGCAGCCCGGGCACGGCACCGCGGGTCAGGAGTCGACCATGAAGCGCAGCGCGCTGCCCGCAATCCTGGTTGTGGCCCTGCTGGTTGTTCTGGCGGGCCCGCTGGCGTTCGCCCAGCCCACGTTCTTCTTCGCCCGGCCGTGTCTCGTCGAGGGCGGCATTCTGCTGACCTTCACCGCCTCGGAAGACATCGCCGCCGGTCGGCTGCAGTGGTTGCTGTCGGACGGCCAGAACGTGGCCGTGGGAGCCGTAGCGGCCAACACGCCAAACTCGGAGGCCACGACGTCGGAGGGCGGCACGTCGATCCTGCTGCTCGACGGCGACGAGGTCGGCCGCGTCTTCGCCGAGCTCGAACACATCCAGGAGTGCGAGCGGCCCGTCGTGCTGCGCCTGGCCGGACCGACCCGGTTCGACACCGCCGTGGCGATCTCCCAGGAGCGCTTCCAGGGCAGCGCCGATACCGTCTACCTTGCCACCGGGCAGAACTTCGCCGATGCGCTCGCGGGCTCGCCGCTGGCCTTTGGTGGACCGATCCTCCTCGTCCAGCCTGACGTGCTGCCCGATGTCGTGCGCGACGAGATCACCCGGCTGCAGCCCGACCACATCGTCGTCTTCGGGGGCACCGCCGCGGTCAGCGACGCGGTGCTGCAAGCCGCACGCGACGCGGCCGGGCTGAGTTGACGTCGCAGGCACCCGGCCACCGGGTGCGAAACCTGGCCCGGCTCGTCGCCGGGCGTGGTCAGACCGCCGTGGCCCGCAGGGCAGCGGCCAGTATCCGCCGGCCGTCGGTGGAGCCCAGCAGCGGGTCGACCGCGTGTTCGGGGTGGGGCATGAGCCCGGCGACGTTGCCGGCGGCGTTGCTGACCCCCGCGATCGCCGCCACGCTGCCGTTGGGGTTGTGGGCGTCGTCGACGGCGCCGTCGGGGCCGCAGTAGCGGGCCAGGACCTGGCCGCCAGCCGCCAGCGCCGCCGGGTCGGAATGGACGAAGCGGCCTTCGCCGTGCTTGACCGGCAGCTCGAGCACCGCCCCCACCAGCCCGTGGGTCCACGCCGAGTCGCTGTCCACCCGGACGTGCTGGCGGCGGTGGACGAAACGCAGGTTCGCGTTGCGGGTCAGTGCTCCCGGCAGCAGCCCGGCCTCGCACAGCACCTGAAAGCCGTTGCAGATGCCCAGCACGGGACCGCCGCGGCCGGCGAAGGCGGCCACGGCGCGCATCACCGGGGAGAAGCGGGCGATGGCGCCGGCGCGCAGGTAGTCGCCGTAGCTGAAGCCGCCGGGCAGGATCACCGCGTCGGCGCCGCGCAGGTCGGCCTCGGCGTGCCACAGCAGCACCGCGTCGGCGCCCAGCAGGGTCGCGGCCCGGACGGCGTCGCGCTCGTCGCAGGAGCCCGGGAACTGCACCACACCCACGCGCATCCCGGCAAGCCTACCGGGCGGCCGGCCGTCCACAGCGCCGCGCCTGCGACCGGCCGGACGGCTCTATGCTGCCGGTACGGTCAGCGCATGGCTGGAGGAGGCTGTCCATGGCGGTTCCGGCGGACGGCAAGCTCACCTACGACGACCTGCAGCGGTTCCCCGACGACAACCTGCGCCGGGAGCTCATCGACGGCGAGCTCATCGTGACCCCGGCCCCGGCCACCCGCCACCAGGACGTCGTGCTCAAGCTCGGTGCCCGGCTGCTGGCCTACACCGAACAGCACGGCGGCAGGGTATTCGTCGCGCCCACCGACGTCTACCTGTCCGACGTCGACGTCGTCGAGCCCGACGTGCTGTTCGTGCGAGCCGAGCACGCCGCCCGGGTGGAGAAGCGCTTCGTGCGCTCGGCCCCCGACGTGGTGGTGGAGGTGTCCTCGCCGTCCACCCGCCGTCTGGAGCTGGTGCGCAAGCGGGCGCTGTACGAGCGCTACGGGGTGGCTGACTACTGGTACGTCGACCTGGACGCCGACCGGGTCGAGGTCCACCGCCTGCAGGCCGGGCGCTACGGTCCGCCCCGGCTGCTGGGCCGCGGCGACACCCTGGACTCGCTGCAGGTGCCAGGCTTCGCCATCGCCGTCGACGATCTGCTCCGCGCACCCGAGGAGCAGGGAGGGCAGGCTTCGGGCTGAGCGCCTGTCCGCGGCCGCCGCGACGCGGTCACGGCGTGGCGAACACGTCGACGGCGTAGATCACCATGAGTGCCGGCAGCAGCGCCGCCGAGGTCGCCAAAAGCAGCTGGTAGGCCCAGCCGCGGGTGGCGCGGGCCAGCGCGACGATGAGGGGGAAGGCGGTGAACACGAAACGGGGCCGTGTGCCCAGCTCGGGTGGAATGGCCGCCAGGGCGACGATCCCGACGCTGTAGACGGTCAGGACCGCCGGTGGCCGCCAGCGCCACAGGGCGACGAACGCGACCACCGCGACCAGCGCTCCGGCGGGCACCATGAAGGCGCCGATGTCGGCCGGCGGGGTGGCCAGGCCGACCAGCCGCCCGAAGCGTTTGACCAGCCGCCAGCCGAAGTCGAACGGCTGGTTCCAGCCCTGGCGCTGGATGATGAACCAGGCCAACGGCTCGCCGGTGCGGGCCCACAGCAGCGCAAGGTGGGCCAGCATGCCCGCCGGCGCGAGCAGGACCGCCGCCAGCGGCCGCCATAGGTATCCCCGCCCCCCGGCGGCGGCCCCGCCGCCCGGCTCGCCCGGCCGGTCGCCGCGTGCCGCCGCCACCGCCGCCCAGAGGCAGCAGGCCACGAG
>DASZOD010000183.1:0-5714 GCA_035550935.1 Egibacteraceae bacterium
CCACCCGTCCCGCCCGGGCGGCGATCGAGCGGCGGCGGGCGGCCAAACGGCGGCGCGCCGAGCGCAAGGCTCTGCGCCGCAGGCCCGAGCCACCCCAGCCGTAGGGAGCGAGCGGGCATCCGCTAGCGCCGCACCCGCAGAGCCCGCCAGCGGCGCTCGGCTTCGCTCCAGACGTCCAGCGGTTGCACCACGTCAGCGACGGCCGACAGCAGCTCTTCGAGTTCGGCGGCGTCCGTCGCGGCCCGGTGGGCGCGCTCAAGGGCGCGCAGCGACTGGTCCACCGCCGCGCGGCAGGCCTGCCACTGGGAGGCGACTTCGGGCACCCGCCAGGCCGGCATCGCCGCCGCCACGACCGCGAGCTCGGCGCGCAGCACGCCCAGCCCGGCGGTCACCGGAGCAGGCTGAACCCGGCCGACCGGCAGGCAGCGCAGAACAGCCCGGCGAGCCTGCTCCACGCGCTGGGCCTGCTCGGCGAAGGCCCCCCAGGCGGGACGCAGGGCCTCGGGTACGGTCTTGCGCCGCACCATCGCGGCAAGCCTATCGACGCCGCCACCTTCTCGCCCTCGTCGGATCCCCACCCGCCGGGCGACCCCGCCCGGCCGGTTTCGTGCCGGGCGCAGGGGGGCAGGCCGGAGCGGTGAGCCGCCGTGTCGCCGCCGTCGCCTTCGACGTCAACGAGACGCTGTTCTCCCTGGACCGGCTCGGTGAGCGGCTGGTCGAAGCCGGGCTGCCCCCCGAGGCGCTGCAGGTCTGGTTCGGGCAGGTGCTGCGTGACGGGCTGGCGCTGGCAGCCACCGGCGGCTACGCGCCCTTTCGCGAACTGGCCCGCACCCACCTGCGCAGGCTGCTGGTCGCCCACGGCACCGAGGATCCCGATGGCGAGGCCGAGCGCGTGTTCGCCGCCTTCGCCGAACTCGACGCCCATCCCGACGTCGAGCCGTCCCTGGCGCGCCTGCAGGCAGCCGGGCTGGCGATCGTGACGCTGACCAACGGCCACGCCGACAGCACCGAGCGGCTGCTGGCGCGCAACGGCCTGGACGGCTTCGTGCGGCGCTGTCTGTCCGTCGACGACACCGGGATATGGAAGCCGCGATCCCGACCGTACCTGCATGCAGCGCAGGCCTGCGGCGTCGCCCCCGAGCAGTTGGCCATGGTCGCCGTCCACTCCTGGGACGTGCACGGCGCGAAGCTCGCGGGGCTGGTCACCGGCTACGCCAGCCGGCTCGAAGGCGGCTTCGTCGACGGCTTCCACCCGCCCGACATCGTCGCGGCCGATCTCGTCGAGGTGGTCGACGGGCTGCTGGACCTGTAGCTCCAGGCCCTAGGGACGGTGGCGGTCGCGTGGGCGCGCGACGGTCTCCTCTCCGCGGTCCCACTCCGACCAGTCCGACCATTCCTCGAGCTCCTCGCCGGTGGGCTCGTCGGCCTCGGCGCGGTCGAGGGCGTCGGCGTCGTCGGGCATGGCCACCAGCGTGAGCAGGCCGCCGCCGGCGTCGAAGCACACCAGCGCGGCTCGCGACCAGCAGCCGTCCTCGTCGGGCAGCCAGCCCACCGCGACCGGCGCGCCGTCGAGGAACGCACGGGTCAGGATCGCCGCGGGCGAGCGTTCCCAGATCGACTCCAGCTCCTCGGCCAGCACCGACGAGCCGTCCCCGGTCATGTCGGGACACTCGACGTCGGCGGCGACGAGGTCGAGGATCGCGTCCAGGTCACGGGCGTTGAAGGCGGCGGCGAACTCGTCGCGCAGGGCCTCCAGCTCGGGGTCGCCGTCGCCACGGTTGCCGTCGTCGTCGCCGCCCTCGACCGGCAGGGCGTCCTCCGAGGAGTCCAGGGGGCCCGTGACGGCGTCCTCGCCCACGACCCGCAGACCGTCGTCCGGTGCCAGGCCCATCGCAGCGTCCCTCCCTCCACGTCCAACGTTCTACCGACATTCCAGCATGGACCATGGGTCGCGCGCTGGAAAGCTTTCGTCCGGTTCGTACGGTCGCATGGCAGGCGCCGCCTGCGCGGCTGAACGCTAGCATCCGGAAACATGAGCGACTTCCTCGACGAGCTCGGCCGCCGCGTCATCGTCTTCGACGGGGCCATGGGCACCTCGATCCAGGCCCGGGACCTGTCGCCGGCCGACTTCGACGGCCTGGACGGCTGCAACGAGGTGCTCGTGCGGACCCGACCCGACGTCATCGCCGACATCCACGCGTCGTTCCTGGCCGTCGGCTGCGACGCGGTGGAGACCGACACCTTCGGCGGCGCCCCCTGGGTCCTCGCCGAGTACGACCTGGCCGAGGACACCGAGGCGCTCAACGAGACCGCCGCGCGGCTGGCCCGGGAGGTCTGCGACCAGGTCACCGGATCCTCCCGGCGCTGGGTCGTGGGGTCGATCGGGCCGGGCACCCGCTCCCCCACCCTGTCGCTGGGCAAGGATCCCGCCGCGGCGAAGGACGCCATCGACTACGACACGATGCTGGCCGGCTACATCCGCCAGGCCCGCGGCCTGCTGGCCGGCGGCTGTGACGTGCTGCTCGTCGAGACGGTGTTCGACCTGCTGCAGGCCAAGGCCGCGCTGTGGGCCTGCCACCAGGCCATGGACGCCGAGGGCCGCGACGTCGCGCTGATGGTGTCGGTGACCATCGAGAAGGACATCAACACGATGCTGTTGGGCAGCGAGGTCGGCGCGGCGCTGGCCGCGCTGGACCCGCTGGGCGTCGACGTCATCGGCCTGAACTGCGCCACCGGCCCCGAGGACATGCGCGAGCACCTGCGCCACCTGTCCCAGCACTCGCGCAAGCCGATCAGCGCCATCCCCAACGCCGGCATCCCGTCGATGGTCGACGGCGCGGCGTTCTACCCGCTGACCGAGGCGATGCTCGCCCAGGCCCAGCGCGAGTTCGTCGAGGACCTTGGGGTGCAGATCGTCGGCGGCTGCTGCGGCACCACCCCGGCCCACCTGGAGGCGGTCGTGCGCAGCGTCCACGACCTGTCGCCGCGGCCTCGCGAGCCGCGCTTCGAGCCGTCCATCGCCTCGCTGTACGCCCCGGTCACCGTCGACCAGGACGCCTCGTTCCTGATCGTCGGCGAACGCCTGAACGCCAACGGCTCCCGCCAGTTCCGCGAGCTGCTGCTGCGCCAGGACTGGGACGGCATGGTGCAGATGGCCCGGGGGCAGGTCCGCGAGGGCGCCCACGCCCTCGACGTCTGCGTCGACTACGTCGGGCGCGACGGCGAAGGCGACGTCGTCGCGGTCGTCGACCGACTGGCGACCCAGTCGACGCTGCCGCTGGTGATCGACTCGACCGAACCGGCGGTCATCGCCGCGGCGCTGCGGCGCATCGGCGGGCGGGCGGTCATCAACTCGGTCAACCTCGAAGACGGGCGGCGCAAGGCCGACGTGTTGTTCCCCCTGGCCAAGCAGTTCGGGGCCGCCGCGATCGCCCTGGCCATCGACGAGCAGGGACAGGCCCGCACCGCCGACTGGAAGGTCGACGTCTGCAAGCGCATCGCGGCCATCGCCGTGGACGAGTACGGGATGGAAGCCGGCGACCTGATCTTCGACACGCTGACGTTCCCGCTGGGCTCGGGGCAGGAAGACCTGCGCAGGGACGGGCTGGCCACGCTGGAGGCCATCGAGCGGGTCAAGGCCGAGATCCCCGGCTGCTACACGATCCTGGGGGTCTCCAACGTCAGCTTCGGGCTGTCACCGGCCGCCCGGCAGGTCCTCAACTCGGTGTTCCTACACCTGGCGGTCGAGCGGGGACTGGACGCCGCCATCGTCAACGCCGCCAAGATCCTGCCGCTGCACAAGGTCGACGAGCAGGCCCGCCAGGTCTGCGTCGACCTCATCGAGGACAACCGACGGCCCGGCTACGACCCGCTGCACCAGCTCATGGGCCTGTTCGAGGGCGCCGTCGAGACGAAGGCGTCCCGAGAGGAGCTCGCGGCGCTGCCGCTGACGGCGCGGCTGGAACGGCGCATCATCGACGGCGACCGCGACGGGCTGGACGAGGACCTGGAGGCGGCGCTGGGCGAGGGCCTGTCGCCGCTGGACATCATCAACACCCACCTGCTGGCGGGCATGAAGGTCGTGGGCGACCTGTTCGGCTCCGGACAGATGCAGCTGCCGTTCGTCCTGCAGTCCGCCGAGTGCATGAAGGCGGCGGTCGCCCACCTGGAGCCGCATATGGAGCGGGCCGACGGCGACGATGCGGGCAAGGCGCGGATCGTGCTCGCCACCGTCAAAGGCGACGTGCACGACATCGGCAAGAACCTGGTGGACATCATCCTCACCAACAACGGCTACGAGGTCCGCAACCTGGGCATCAAGCAGCCCGTCGACGCGATCATCGCCGCGGCCGAGGACTTCCGTGCCCACGCGATCGGCCTGTCGGGGCTGCTGGTCAAGTCCACCGTGGTCATGCGCGACGACTTGGACGAGCTCGCCCGCCGGGGCCTGAGCCACTACCCGGTGCTGCTGGGCGGTGCGGCCCTGACCCGCTCCTACGTCGAGGTGGACCTGCGCCAACGCTACGACGGGCCGCTGTTCTACTGCCGCGACGCCTTCGCCGGACTGAAGGTCATGGACGAGCTGGCCGCGCACAGGGCCGCCGGGCAGCGCTGGCCCGCCGGCTGGGGCACCGTCCCCGCGCAGCGCCGGGTACGGGTCTCGGGCCCCGACAAGGGCGACGGGCAGGAGCCGGGGCAGGCGCGTGCCAAGGCGCGTCGCAGCGACGTCGCCACCGACGTCGCGGTGCCGACCCCGCCCTTCTGGGGCACCCGGGTGGTGCGCGGCGTGCCGCTGGACGAGGTCGCCGCCTACCTCAACCGCACCGCGCTGTTCCGCAACCAGTGGGGGTTCGGCCGCGACGACGCCGACGCTGCCGAGGCCGCGCTGCGCCACGCGATGGCCATGGCCCGTGCCGAGCAGGTACTCGTGCCCCAGGTGGTCTACGGCTACTTCGCCTGCAACGCCGACGGCGACGAGGTGCTGGTCTACGACCGCCCCGACGGCGACGAGGTGGCGGTGCGCTTCGCGTTCCCCCGCCAGTCGCGCGGGCGGCGGCTGTGCATCGCCGACTTCTTCCGCCCCGTCGACTCCGGGCAGCGCGACGTCATCGCCTTCCACTGCGTGACCATGGGCGACCGGGTGAGTCGGCGCGCCGCCCAGCTGTTCGCCCAGGATCGCTACACCGACTATCTGTACCTGCACGGCCTGGGGGTGGAGATGGCCGAGGCCCTCGCCGAGTACTGGCACCAGCGGGTGCGCGCCGAGCTCGGCATCGACGGCGACGACGCCGACGACCTCGAAGGGCTGTTCCGCCAGGGCTACCGCGGGTCGCGCTACTCCTTCGGCTACGGTGCCTGCCCCGACCTGGAGGCGCGCAAGCCCTTGTTCGACCTGCTCGACGCCGGGCGCATCGGCCTGGAGCTGTCCGAGGAGTTCCAGCTCGTCCCCGAGCAGTCCACCGACGCGCTCATCGTCCACCACCCGCAGGCCAAATACTTCAACGCGCGCTGACCGGTCGCGACCGCCGGGCGCGGTGGTCGAAAGGACCGTCGGCGTCCCGGTGGAAGTCCGCGGTGGGCTGGTCTCCGGACCGCTCCGGCGCCGGAGCCGGTGACGGTGGCTGCTGGCCGTCGGAGCCATCGGCCTCGGGCCTGGCAGGCGCCGGCTGGGGGTCCGACGCAACCGCGTCGGGCGCACCGGCCGAGTCGACGGT
>DASZOD010000184.1:0-13638 GCA_035550935.1 Egibacteraceae bacterium
GCCACTTCCCCTTCGGGGGCCGCAAGCCCGACTCGGGCCTGGGCCGGGAGGGGCTGGGCTACTCGATCGACGAGTGCACCGACCTCAAGACCATCGTCCTGCCGACCTGAGCCGACCCGGTTCTGGGCCACAGTCCGCCACCCCGGCGGGTGCGCGCCACGGCGTGAGCGTCACGGCGCCAGCCGCTGAAGCGTCCAGCCTTGCCGGGCGCGCCGGTAGCGCAGCCGGTCGTGGAGCCGGTTGGCCCGGCCCTGCCAGAACTCGACGGTGTCGGGCAAGACCCGGAACCCGCCCCACCACGGCGGCCGCGGCACCGGCACGCCCTCGTAGGCGGCGGCGAGCTCGGCGAAACGCCGGTCCAGCTCGGCGCGACCGGGCAGGACCTCGCTCTGCGACGACGCCCACGCCCCGACCTGACTGCCGCGGGAGCGGCTGGCGAAGTAGGCGTCGGACTCGGCCGGGTCGGCCCGCGTGACCGTGCCGGTGGCCGACACCTGCCGCTGCAGCTGGGGCCACCAGAACACCAGCGCCGCGTAGGGGTTGGCGGCCAGCTCCCGTGCCTTGCGGCTGCGGTAGTTGGTGTAGAAGACGAAGCCGTGCTCGTCGACGCCCTTGAGCAGCACCGTGCGCGCCGACGGACGACCGTCGGGCGCGGCGGTCGCCAGCGTCATCGCGTCGGCGTCGACGATGCCGTGGGCCACGGCCTGGTCGAACCAGACGGCGAACTGCCCGATGGGGTCGGGCGCCAGGTCACGCTCGTCCAGGCCTGCCAGGCTGCGCTCCTTGCCCACTGCAGCCACTGTAGAGGGCGCAGGGTCGGCGCGACGTCTACCGGCGGGCCGACCACCGTGCCGAGACCTCGGTCCTGGCGTTGCTTCCCGCCGCGGACGGCGGGGGGGACAGGTCTACAGCCATCCGATGAGGGCGCGGGGGTCGTCGACCACGGCGACGGCGCCCGCGCTGATCAGCTGCTGGTCGGCGAAGCCGCCGCAGCGCACGGCGATCGTGCGCAGACCGACCCGTCCGCCGGCCTCGGCGTCCCAGGGGCTGTCGCCGATGAGGATGGCGTCGGCCGGCTCGATGTCCAGCTGCGAGCAGGCGGCCAGCAGCAGGTCGGGCGCCGGCTTGGCGGACTCGACGTCGTCGGCGTCGGTGGTGGGCAGGTCCTTCATCCCCAGCGTGGCCAGCAGCGCCTCGCGCACCTCGGCTCCGGCCGAGGTCGCGACCACGAAGCTCACGCCGCGGCCCTCGAGGTCGTCGACCAGGGTGGCCGCCCCGTTGGTGGGCCGCAGCTCGCCGGCGCGGTCCAGGAACCGGCGGCGGTGGCTGTCGGAGATGGCCTCCTCCTCGGGGACGTGCTCGCCGAGCAGCCAGGCGACCAGGCGCTTGCTGCCCATGCCCACCGCGGCGTGGATGCGCCACATCGGCACCTCGTGGCCGTACTCGCGGAACGCCTCGGCCCAGGTCATGACGTGGTGGAACACCGAGTCGACGAGGGTGCCGTCCAGGTCCAGCACCACGCCGTAGCGGTAACGGTCCGTGGCCATATGCTGCCGATCCTCCGAGCTGGGTCGGCTCACTGTAGCGCCCGCGGGCGCCGGGCCCGCCGCGGGCCTGCCGACCCTCCTGGAGCGAGGAGCACGACGATGGACCTGCGCGCCCGCGCCGAGCGCTGGCTGGCCGACGACCCCGACCCCGACACCCGGGCTGAGTTGCGCTCGCTGCTGGACGCCGGCGACGACCCGGCGCTGGCCGAGCGCTTCGCCGAGCCGTTGGCGTTCGGCACCGCGGGCATCCGCGGACCGCTGGGAGCCGGCCCCGCCCGCATGAACCGGGCGGTCGTGCGGCGGGTCACCGCGGCCGTGGCCCGGCGACTGCAGGCCGACCCGGGCAGCGCCGGCAGGCCGGGCCTGGTGGGCCGCGACGCCCGCCACAAGTCCGACCAGTTCGCCCAGGACGCCGCACGGGTGCTGGCCGGGGCAGGCCTGCGGGTCGTCGCCTTCGACCGGCCGGTGGCCACGCCGCTGGTCGCCTTCGCGGTGCGCCGGCTGCAGGCGGCCGCGGGCGTGCAGATCACCGCCAGCCACAACCCGCCCGGGGACAACGGCTACAAGCTGTACTGGTCCGACGGCATGCAGATCATTCCCCCGCTGGACGCCGAGATCGCCGCCGGGGTCGAGCGGGTCGGGGCCGTGGCCGACCTGCCGCTGGCGCCGGCCGCCAGCCCGCTGATCGCCAGCGCCGGGGGCGACCTCGTCGAGTCGTACCTGCAGCAGGCCCTGCGCGTGGCGCTGCACCCGGGCGAGCGGGACCTGGCGGTCGTCTACACGCCGCTGCACGGGGTGGCCGCCGAGCCGGCGGTCGCGCTGCTGGCCCGCGCCGGCTTCGCCGACGTGCGCGTGGTCCCCGAGCAGGCTCGCCCCGACCCCGCGTTTCCGACCGTGGCCTTCCCCAACCCCGAACGGCCCGGTGCGCTCGACCTGGCGCTGGCCCTGGCCGAGCGCACCCGTGCCGACCTGGTCCTGGCCAACGACCCCGACGGCGACCGCATCGCCATGGCCATCCCCGACCCGGAGGGCTGGCGGGTGCTGTCGGGCGACGAGATCGGCTGTCTGCTGGCCGACTACCTGCTGGCCGAGGGCCCCGGCGGGCCCGAGCGCCAGGTGGCCACCACCGTGGTGTCGTCGCGGCTGCTGCGGCGCATCGCCGAGGCTCACGGGGTGGGCTACGCCGAGACGCTGACCGGCTTCAAGTGGCTGGCGCGCACCGCGACCGACGCCGCCGCGCAGGGCCGCCGGCCGGTGCTGGCCTACGAGGAGGCGCTGGGGGTGATGGTGGGCGACGCGGTGCTGGACAAGGACGGGCTCAGCGCCGCGCTGGTGGCCGCCGACCTGGCCGCCCACTGCAAGGCCGCCGGGCGCACCGTGGGCGACGCGTTGGACGACCTCGCCCGCCGCTTCGGGCTGCACGCCACCGCGGGCCGGTCGCTGCGGCTGGAGGACGGCGGCCCGGCGCCGGCCGGCGACGCCCTTGCGCGGCTGCACCGGGCTGCGCCGCGGCGGGTCGCCGGCATCGCGGTCGTCGAGGTCGCCGACCACTGCGCCGGCGTCCGCAGCCGCCCCGACGGGACCGTGGAGGCGCTGGCGACTCCCCCCACCGATCTGCTGGGGCTGTCACTGGCGGACGGCTCCCGCCTGCAGGTGCGCCCCAGCGGCACCGAGCCGCTGCTGAAGTTCTACGTCGAGGTCGTCGAGCCGGTCGCGCACGAGCCGGTGAGCGCGGTCAGGCGACGGGCCCGGCGACGTCTGCGCGAGCTGGGCGACGCGTTCGTCGCCCTGGTGTCGGGCTGACGCCATGCCGCCCGGTGGAGATCCGTGTCCGTGGACGCCGCCCACCGCCTCCAGGGCCGCTACCGGCCCGGAGGCCGGTCCAACAGCTCGCCGGGGGCGATGAGCTGCTGGCCCCGGCAGTCGTGGCACTCCAGCTCCAGGGTCGCGTGGTCGATGGCGAAGCGCCGCACCAGCAGGGCCTTGAGCCGGTCGGCCAACAGCTGAGCCTCGTGCAGGGAGGCCACCTGGTCGGCGACGACGTGGGCGCTCAGCGCCACCGATCCTGACGACAGTCGCCACACGTGCAGGTGGTGGATGCGGTTCACGGCCGGCTCCGCGTGCAGGGCGGCGGCGACCGCGGCGGGGTCGATGTCGCGGGGGGTGCCCTCGAGCAGGATGTGGACCGCTTCGCGCAGCAGTCCCCATACCGACAGCAGGATGAGCGCGGCGATCACCAGCGACACGACCGGGTCGGCCATGGCCAGCCCGAAGCCGGCGACCGCCACGCCCGCCACGATCGCTCCCACGCTGCCCAGCGCGTCGGCGAGCAGGTGCAGCAGCGCCCCCTGGACGTTGAGGTTGCCGTCGCGGCTGCGGGCCACCAGCACCGCCGAGCCCAGGTTGACCGCGAGGCCCGCGGCGGCCACCGTCAACAGCCCCACTCCCTGCACCGGCGGCGGGTCGCCGATGCGCTGGACCGCCTCGACGGCGATCCAGGCGGTCGCGGCGACGAGGGCGACCGCGTTGGCCAGTGCCGCCAGCAGCTCAGAGCGCTGCAGCCCGTAGGAGAGCCGCTGCGAGGCCGGGCGCGCGGCCAGCTGGAACGCCAGCAGGGCCAGCGCCAACCCTCCGACGTCGCCGAGCATGTGGCCGGCGTCGGCCAGCAGCGCCAGCGAGTCGAAGGCCAGCCCGCCGGTGAACTCCACGACCAGGAAGCCAGCGTTGAGGGCGAGCGCCACCCGCAGCGCTCGGCGTTGGGCGGGCGTGCCGGCGCCGGGCGGGTCGGTGGCTGCCTGATCGAGGGCGCGCACGCCTTCCAGTGTGCCGGCCGGCGGCCTCACAGGTTGCCGCGCAGCGGGTGCGGGGAGGGCTTTAGCCTCCGGACATCTCGGGGGGACGCAGATCGAACTCCGCGTCGCCGATGCGCAGGAACTCGACCGGCTCGCCGCCTTCCAGGTGCTGCATGATCGCTGGCACGTCGGCCACGGTGACCCCGCCGTAGATGACGTTGTCGGGGAAGACGGCCACCACCGGCCCCACCATGCACGCCTCCAGGCAGCCACCCGCGACGATCTTGACGTTCGTCATCAGCCGGCGGCCCTGCTCCTCGCGCAGGGCGCTGAACACGTCACCCGACCCGTGGTCGAGACAGCTGGGCCGGGGGTGCTCGGGGGGGCGGCTGTTGATGCAGACGAAGACGAACTTCTCCGGCATCGGCATGGGCGGGCCCTTCGCTCGGCGACCGTTCTAGCCTAGACCGCCACGGTTGCGGCAGCCGGGGAGGGCACAGTGGACGAGCAGAGCCCCTCGCGCCGACCGACCGGGCCGCTGGACGCCTCCGACCCCCGCTTCGGCGTCGGGGACGGCGCCCCCGCCCCGGGGCGCCTGCGCACGCTCGTGCCCAGCCAGGGGCCCGGCCCCAGCCCGCTGGACCCCCGGGTGCGGGCGCTGCGGGTGGCGCTGCCGGCGCTGTTCGCCGCCGGCCTGCTGACGGTGGCGGCGGTCTTCTACGTCGCCCTGGACCCCGGCTCAGGCAGCCAGGCGGTCGGGCCGGCGGCCGCGGTGCGGGCCGCCGTCGCACCGCGTCCCCACCGGGTGTGCTACCGGGGGTCGCAGCCGTGCGCCTGGCTGACCGTGGTCGACGGCGAGCTGCTGGCGCTCAACACCTCGGGGCCCTTGCGCGAGGAGTTCGGCCGCCTGGGGGTCGCCTGGTGTCCGTCGTCGGGCTACTTCGGGTCGAACACCTCCGGATCGCGCTTCGACCAGGCCGGCCGCGTGGTCCGCGGACCGGCGCCGCGGGGTCTGGACCGCTTCGCGCTGCGTACCACGCCCGACGGCGGTCTCGTCATCAACTTCTTCCGGCTTACCACCGGCCTGCAAGCCGAGCAGACCGACCAGGTGCGACCGCCCGCAGGCCCAGACTGTCCCACCATCCCCTTCGACCGCGACGCCGACCTGCGCCTCGCCGGGCGTTGAGGTGGCAGGAGCACCCCCCATGGACCTTGGACTGGACCACAAGGTCGCTGTGGTCGCCGCCAGCAGCAGCGGTCCGTGACCGCAGTGGTCAGGCTGCCAGCGCCGCCCGTGCCAGGAACACGTTGTAGGGACCGAACAACGACAGCGTGAACCACACCTCGGGCTCGTCGTCGGGCAACGGCGTCAGGTAGGGGGCGTACAGCTGCGGGTGCTCACGGGCGCTGAGCACCGCCTGGGGGTCGCTCCACGGCCCGGTCAGTGCTGCGGCGCTGCGCAGCACGACCGCCGCCCGGCGCTCGTCGAGCGTCAGCAGCAGCCAGCGACCACACCAGCGGTTCCAGCGCAGCGACAGCTCCCCGACCGGCGCGGGGACCAGCGTCGCCGCCCGGGCCCGGTCCGCCGACCATCCCTGGCCGTCCCAGTAGCGCCAGGCCCCGACGTCGAGCAACGCCGCGGCCGGCACGCGCGCCAGCTGGGCCCCGCCGAAGCGGCCCGCCGGGATGCCCAGGGCGCAGATGTCGTCGCCGTCGGCCACGAACGCGACCTGGGCGAAGTTGCTCGTCCCCGGCCAGCGGGCTGCCGGTTCGACGGTCCAACGTTCGCCGTCGTCGTCGGACCACGCCAGGCCGGAGTGGTTGACCTCCCAGGTCCCGGGCCGCCCGAAATGGCGGACCGACATGTAGTGCAGCACCATCCGCTCGCCCAGCGACACGCCGTAGGTGGGGATCACGGTCTGCTCGTCGTGGTCGACCTTGCGCGAGCCCAGCAGCTCCCGGGCCCGGCCCGTGGCGTCGCTGACCATGCGTTCGAAGCGCAGCCCGTGGCGGGGGTCGGGGTCGGCCACCCGCGCCATGGCGTTGCTGCGCCAGTGGCGCCGGCGGGCGCCGAAGGTGTCGCCGAACACCATCCACAGCGCGCCGCGGTGCAGGAAGGTGTGGCCAAGGTCGGTGCCGTGCACGTCCCAGCGCCGGGCGGTGTCGTTGACCGAGCCGGGGCCGGTCAGCTGCGCGACGACCTCGGCGCCCGTCACCCGGATGTCCACGCCCTACTCCAGCTCCAGGCCCCGGGCGGACACCGCCGGGCAGCCCGGGATCGACTCGACTAGCCGGGAGTGGTGGTCTGGCGTACCGCGGTGCCGTCCTCGGTCAGGTGGATGCCGCACTCGGTCTTGCCGAACTGTGACCACCGTCCCGAGCGCGGGCCCTCACCGGGGGACGCGACACGGGTGCAGGGCGCGCAGCCGATCGAGCGGTAGCCCTGCGCGCTCAGCGGGTGGCGCGGCAGGTCGTGGCGAACGATGTAGGCCTCGACGTCGTCGTCGGTCCAGGCTGCCAGAGGGGCGACCTTGACCAGCCAGCGGTCGCCGAGGCGGCGGCCCTCCACGGTGGGGGTGCCGGCGCGCTGGGGTGTCTGCACGCGGCGGACGCCGGTCGCCCAGCCGTCGAAGTCGGACAGGGCCGTGCGCAGGGGGATCGTCTTGCGCATCCGGCAGCAGCTTTCCGGGTCGCGTCGGTACAGCTGCGGCCCGTAGCGCTGCGCCTGCTGCTCGACGCTGAGCTCAGGCCGGAGGTCCAGCACCGTCAGCCGCAGCTGTTCGGCGAGAAGGCGCCGGTATTCCAACGTCTCGGCGAAGTGGAAGCCGGTGTCGAGGAACACGACCGGGATGTGGGAGGCCACCCTGCTGAGCATGTGCAGCAGCACGACGGACTCGGCCCCGAACGACGACGTGGCGACAAAACGCGGCACGACCCCGGCCGCCCACGCCAGGATGCGGTGTGCCGGTTTGCCCTCGAGGTGGGCGGCGGCCTCGGCCGCCAGGGCCCGGATGAACTCGCTCTCGCGGTCGTTGTCCACGGCCCGGAAGCGATCGTCCCTCTGCGGTCGCTGTCCCGCCACGGTTGCCGCCACCGAGGTGGCGACGGCGGCACGATCCGCGCCGTTCACGGTGGGCACGGTGGGCATGGGCGGCTCCCGGCGGTCACGCACTGCGGTGTGGTGGCGCGCGCTCATGCTCATATGCTCACGCTCTGGCGGCCTTCTCGGCGCGACCGCTCGTGGTCTCGACGGTCGGTCGTCGTGACGGCGAAGCGCTGGCGCAGGCGCTCAGCCCCGACGCGATGGCAGTAGTCGCCGAAGGTCTCCCGGTCGCGGCGCTCGTGGCGGTAGGCGGCCAGCAGCGGTCGCAGCAGGTCGACGACGTCGTCGAGCGCGACGTGATCCGCGTAGGGCGCGTTCAAGCGGGTGCCGTGCGCGTCGCCGCCGAGGAACACCGTGTACTTGTCGTGGCCGCGTCCCACCAGGCCGATCTCGGTGCTGTACGGACGGGCGCAGCCGTTGGGGCAACCGGTCATGCGCACGTGGATCGCTTCCTCTGCAAGGCCCAGCGACTCGAGCTCGGTCTGCAGGCGGTCAACGACGGCCGGGAACACCCGCTCGGCCTCGGCCAGGGCCAGCCCGCAGGTCGGCAGCGCCGGGCAGGCCAACGCGTGGCGGGCCACCGGAGCCAGTTCGGTGACCAGCGGGATGCGATGGGCGCGCAGCTCGGCTTCGACCGCGGGGCGGTCGCCCTCGCGGATGCCGCACAGGAGCACGTCCTGGCGTGGCGTGAAGCGGATCTCCGGGCGGAAGCGCTCGACGATGCGCCGAAGTCCGGCCCGCAGCCGCACCTGACCGTCCTCCACCCGGCCGTTTTGGATGCGCACCCCCAGGAACCACCGACCGTCTTGCTGGGGGTGCCAGCCCAGGTGGTCGTCGGTGCGCTCCCAGTCGAGCGCTCCCGGGTCGGCAGGCTCCACAGGACGGCCCAGGCGCTGCTCCAGCTCGGCTTTGAAGCGCTGCAGCCCCCACTCGGCGACCAGGTACTTCAGCCGGGCGTGCTTGCGGTCTCTGCGGTCGCCGTGGTCGCGCTGGATGCCGATGATGGCCTTGACCGTGTCCAACAGCTCGGCGGGGGGGACCACGCACAGGGGGTCGCCCAGGCGCGGGTAGGTGCTCGGCTTGTTGTGGGTCATCCCCAGTCCGCCGCCGACCAGGATGGTGAACGACTCCACCTGGTCACGGGCGATCCGCGGCACGATGCCGATGTCGTGGGTGTAGACGTCGACGCAGTTGTCGCCCGGGTAGGCCAGCCCGACCTTGAACTTGCGCGGCAGGTAGGTCGGACCGTACAAGGGTTCGACTTCGCCCTCCTGGTCGGGCGGGGCCACCGCGCTGGCGGCCCGCTCGCCGTCGACCCACAGCTGCCAGTACGCAGGCGTTGCCGGCTTGAGGTGGCGGGACAGCTGTCGGGTGAGGTGCTGCAGGTCGGCGCGCTCGCGATCGGCCAGCGGAGCCGGGCAGCACATCAGGTTGCGGACCACGTCCCCGCAGGCGGCCAGGGTCGTGACGAGGTTGGCGTTGAGCGTCCCGATGAGGGTCCGCAGATCCCCCTTGCGCGTGAAGTGGTACTGGATGCCTTGTCGGGTGGTGACGCGCAGGGTGCCGTTGCCGACATCGTCGGCCAGCCGGTCCATCACCAGGTACTGCTCGGCGCTCAGCCGGCCGCCGGGGATGCTCGCCCGGACCATGCAGCTGTGGTCGGGGCCCAGCCCGCGCTTGGCTCGCTCCTTGCGGACATCGCGGTCGTCTTGCTGGTAGATGCCGTGGAACTTCAGCAGCTGAGTCGAGTCGCCCCCGAAGCGATCCTCCCCGTTGTCCAGCTCCTCGGCGAGCGTGCCCCGCAGGAGGTCGCCGGCCGCCTTGATCCGCTCTACCTTGCTGACCTGCTGGTCGCCCATGTCCGGATTCCCCGCGTCGAGGTACGCCCAGGAGGCGCATTCGGGGTCTCACCGTACCGGCCAGGCGGCAACAGGAAACAATGTAAACAGTAGATTCGGGCCCCACAGGCAGTGTAAACACGGTGAAGGAGCAGCTGGGCGGCTCGTGCCTGACGGCGCGCACCCGTCGCCACCACGCCCGGCGACGTGGTCGCCACCCCCGTGCCCGCGCTGCCGGGAGGTGGAGGGCACCGCTGATCGCGGCGCGGGCGTCCGATCGAGGTCAGCCAACCCGCGCCGGCGCGGTGGCGGCAATAATCGGCAGGAACCGTGCGTCACCTTTTCGATCACGTCCACCCACTGGGGGACGTCGCTCGCGCAACTCCAGGAGGAGAACGATGACAGGCCACGACAACGAGACCGGCGCCGAGGTCGTTCGCAAGCTGCACCAGGCCTTCAACGGCCGCGACCGCGACACGCTCCTCGGCTGCCTCGCCGAGGATGTCGCCTGGCACGTCGAGGGCGACCACCTGGTCGCGGGGACCTACCAGGGCCGCGACGGCCTGTGGGAAGGGTTCATGGGCCCCATGTGGGCGTCACCCGCCCGGGTCCAAGACCACGACGTCCTCGACCATGGACAGCATGTCGTCGCCCTCGAGGACGTGTTCCACGACTTCGGTGAGGGCGAGCAGCGCTGGAAGACCGTCGAGGTCTTTCGCCTCGAGAACGGTCGGGTGGTCGAGCGCTGGGGTTTCACCTCGCACCAAGCGGAGTTGGACCGCCTCTTTGCCCGAGGATGTGCCGCCGATATGGAACTTGGGTGAGAGTTACAGCCACAGCAGCGTGGTGGCGATCACCGAGCGCGACGCCAGGGGAGCGCGATAACCATGGCGCAACCGGCGACCCTGCCCGACCTGCTGCGTCAGGCGGCGGCAGCCGGCCCGGACCGCGTCGCCGTGACGGTCGATGGGGGAGCCGTCCTCACGTACGGCAGCTGGCACCGCAGGTCCGATGCGATGGCCCGGGGGCTGCAGGGTGGTGGCGTACGCCCCGGCGACCGCGTCGCCTTGCTGTTCGATGCCGTGCGGTGGGCCGAGTACGCGGTGGCGTACCTCGCTGTACACAAGGCGGCGGCGGTGGCGGTCCCGCTGGGTGCCGACCTGACCGCCATGGAGCTGGCTCGCATCCTTGGTGACTGCCAGGCGTCGCTGATCGTCGCTCCGCCCGACCTCGCTTCACGGGGCACAGCCGTCCCGGTGACCCACCCCGGTGAACTCGAGCACCAAGGTCTTGACCGTCCTGTCGCCTCTGCCGTCCACCCCTCCGTCCCCGGCGAGGTTCTCTACGCGTCCCGTCCCCTGTCTCGCCCGGTGCCCATTGCCCGCTCCCACCACGCCCTGCTGGCCGGGCCCGCGCTCATGTTCGGCCCCGGCGCCAGCGCTGACTCGTTGCTGCATGCCTTCCCGGTCGGCAGCGTCGCCGGCCAGGACGCCCTGTGCGCCTGTCTGCAACCCACGCCCGTGCGCTGCCTCGTACTCCCCGCGTTCGACCCCGACCGCTTCTGCGCCCTGGTCTCGGCCGGGCCGAGCCCGGCCTGCATGTTGCATCCCGCGGCCGCCCAGGCGCTCCTCGACTCCGGCGCGACCGCCCGCCACGACCTCTCCGGAGTCAGCCGGCTGATCCTCGCCTCCGGGCGCGTGCCCCCCGCCCTCCTCCTCCGCCTCACGGCGGCGTGCCCGCGGGCCACGCTGCTGACGGTCGATGCGGTGGGGCATCCGCCTGGGGCCAGGACGGTGTTCGCTCACGAGCGCAGCCGCCCGGGATCCGTCGGCCGGCCGCTGGGCGAGACCACGGTCTGGGTCAGCGACGAAGACGGTCGGCTGGTGGGCTCGGGCGAGGTCGGCCGCGTGCGGGTACGGCCCGTCCCGGCGGGAGACCCGCGGCAGGCCACGCGCCGAGGCGAGGGCGACGCCGACGTTCCCACCGACCACCTCGGCTACCTGGACGATCAGGGCTTCCTGTACCTGGTCACGGGCAGGCACCAGGTCGTCCGCTGCCGCCAATCGACCGTCCTGCGGGTCGAGGTGGAGAACGCCCTCCGCCAGCACCCGGCGGTGGTCGACGCCGCAGTGCTCGGTATCCCCGACGACCGCTCGGGGGGCTCGCTGGCGGCGGCCGTCGTGCTCGGCTCGCCGGCCTCGGCGTCCCAGCTCCGGGCTGTGGTCCGCGACCGGCTGGGCGAGGACAAGACCCCCGAGAAGGTCTTCTTCGCAGACGAGCTGCCCCGCAACCCCGGGGGGGCTGTGATGCGACGGGCGCTGCGCCGGCGCTTGGGATTTCCCGTGGACCACCGCGAGCGGGCCGAGGCGCCCACCCCGGTCCAGGAGACCGTCGTCGCCGCGTGGCGACGCGTCCTCGGCCACGGTGACATCGGCCTGCACGACGACTTCTTCGAGCTCGGCGGCCACTGGTTCGCCGCCGCCACCGTGCTGTCGCTGCTCGAGGACGCCTTCGCGGTGCGCGTCCCTGTGGCCGCCTTCCTCGACTCGCCCACGGTCGCCGGCCTCGCCTCCGCCGTGGAGACCCTCCGCTCACCCGGCGACGGGACCTCTGCCGCAGCCGTCGCCTTCTCCCAGGAGGGCATGCTGTGGCACGAGCGCTTCGCCCCCGGCTGCCAGAACCTCCCGGGCCTCGCCCGCCGCTACCGGGGCCCGCTCGACGTCGGGGCCCTGGGACGGGCTCTCGACGAGATCGTCCGCCGGCACGGGGCGCTGCGCACCAGCTTCGAGCTGCATGACGGGCGCCCGGTGCAGGTGGTCCGCCCTCACCGGCCCCTGCACCTGCCCGTCCGGGACCTGACCGGCCTGGCTGCGAGCGAGCAGGAGACCCAGGTCGAGCGGCTGGTGACCGACTCGGGACGGCGGCCCTTCGACCTCGTGGCCGACGCCTTGTTCGAGCCCACGCTGCTGCGTCTCGCCGACGACGACCACGTGCTGGTCATCCGCACCCACCACAGCGTCTTCGACGACTGGTCGGTGGGGGTGTTCCGGCGCGAGCTGGCGGCGCTGTACTCGGCCTACACGCGCGGGGACGCCTCGCCGTTGCCGGAGCTCCCCCTCCAGTTCGCCGACTTCTCCCGGCGCCAGCGCCGGGCGCTCGCCGGGTCCGCCGGCGTCCGCCAGATGACCTTCTGGAGGCGCGAGCTGGCGGGCGCCCCGTTCACGGCCCAGCTGCCGGTCGACGACCCGGACCTTGTCGAGGGCAGCCCCCAGGCGACCGGCGAGCCCGTCGTGCTCACCCTGTCACCGGCGCTGCACGACGCGCTTCGGGCCCTGGCCCGGCGCGAGCGGGCGACCGTGTTCATGACGATGCTGGCCGCCTTCGGGGTCCTGGTGCAGCGCTACAGCGGCCAGGACGACCTCGTGCTGGCCACCGTCGTCGCCAACCGCAACCGCACCGAGCTGGAAGGGCTGATCGGCTGCTTCACCAAGAAGGTGCCCTTGCGCCTGCGCCTCTCCGGCGACCCCAGCTTCGCCGAGGCGCTCGCCCGCACCCGTGCCGCACTCCTCGGCGCGCTGTCCCACCAAGACCTGCCGTTCGAGGCGGTGCTGCAGGACGTCCTCGCGGGCCGGGCCGCCGCCCACGGCCTGGTGCCGCATGTGGTGCTCATGTTCCAGGGCGTGACGCCCCGCCAGGAGCTCGCCCTCCCGGGGGTGGAGACCGCCGGGTTCGAGACGAGCGCCAGTGCGACACGGGCCCACTTCATGGCCAGCGCCGAGGAACGGTCGACAAGCGACCTCACTGCGCCCCCCGCGCCCCCCTGGGGAGCCGGGCTGTATCTGGGCACGTTCGTGATCCTGTCGGTGGAGGAATCCGACCAGGGGCTGTCGTGCGTCGCCCGCGGCGCCTTCCACGGCCCCGCCGTCCGCCAGCTGCTGGACAGCTTCCGCACCCTGCTGGCCGACGTCGCCGCCGACCCCTCCCGGCCTGTGTCGGAGCTGGCGCTGCTTGACGACATGGCCAGGGCCGAGGTGCTGGCCCTCGGCAGCGGGCCGGTGCAGCCGCTGCCGGCCGACACGGCCCACGGAGCGTTCGGGGCCCAGGTGCGCCGTACGCCGGACGCGGTGGCCGTGCGCACCCGGGCGGGGGAACTCACCTTCGCGGAGCTGGACGCCAGAGCGGACCGCCTGGCCCATCGCCTGCGGGCCCTGGGGGTGGGGCCCGGCGACAGGGTCGGCGTGGCGCTCGAGCCGTCGCCCGACCTGGTCGTGGCCGCGCTCGCCGCGTGGAAGGCCGGCGCGGCCTGGGTCGGCCTCGACCCGGACGACGCCGACGAGCGCCTCGGCCGGCTCGTGGAG
>DASZOD010000185.1:0-2202 GCA_035550935.1 Egibacteraceae bacterium
GGTCGGGCGCGGTGTCGGGCCACAGGGCGACCATGCCCCCGACCGTGCCGAGCGCGACGCAGGCGACGAGCGCGACGAGCACCCGTTGGGTGGCGCCGCCCACGGGCTAGTCCCTCTCGAGGCGCAGCGGGGAGTCGTGCACGAGCGTGCGGATCGGCCAGGGGATGGTCATGCCGGCGTCCTCGACGGCCCGCTTGGCGGCCGACAGCACCGCGTCCTGGACGTTGCGCACCGTGGCGATGTCGGGCTGGGTCCAGTAGCGCACCTCGAAGTTCACGCTGGAGTCGCCCAACTCGGCCAGCAGGACCTCGACCGGAGGGTCGTCCATGACCTGGTCGACCGAGGCGACGGCCATGCGGATGACCTCCCGGGCGGCGTCGTGGTCGTCGCGGTAGTCGATGCCGACGGTGACCCGGGTGCGGCGCCTGCCTCCGCGGGTGAGGTTGACCAGGGGCTTGGTGTAGACGTCGACGTTGGGGATCAAGATTGTCTCGCCGTCGTAGTCGGCCAACCTGGTGACGCGCAGGTCGATCTCCCGCACGGTCCCCTCGAACTCGTTCGTTCGGATCTGGTCGCCGACTCGGAAGGGCTTGCGGGCCGTCAGGATCACCCCGGCGATGAAGTTCTCCAGGATGCCCTGTAGGGCGAACGCCAGTGCCAGCCCAGCCAGCCCCAGTCCGGCCAGCGCAGGACCGACCTCGACCCCGGCGACCGCCAGGGCCACCAGCAAGGCGAGGGCGATGGCCAGGATCCGCACCAGCCGGGCCAGCAGCCCGGCGGTGGCAGGGTCGGCCATGACCCGACCGAAGCCCCGCTTGGCACCGGCGGCGACCGCCAGCGCGACCACCAGCCCGACCGCCCCCACCACGAGGGCCAGGCCGAAGATCGGCAGGTTGGCCACGAAACTGGTGTACAGGGCCTCGACCTGCTCCAGTGCCGGCTTCAGGCCCACCTCGGTCGGTTCCGCCGCCAACGTCACTGGACACTCTCCTTGCCCCGGCCGCGCGCGGCCAGGCTAGCGCTGCACGCCCTCGGACCGGACGCTCGGCCCTGGCCGGCTCTAGCCGCAGACGCGGCGTACCAGCGGGTAGGGGTTGACCGGCCCGCCGCCCCCGGGGTGGTACTCGAAGTGGATGTGGGGGCTGGTGCCCCGCGCGTTGCCGGTGTCGCCGTTGTGGGCGATGACCTGGCCGGCGGAGACCCGCTGTCCGGCGGAGGCGACGAAGTCCTGCAGGTGCATGTACCAGTAGACGTGGCCGTCGTCGCCGCGCAGGCTCAAGAACAGCCCGGCGTTGCCGCCGGAGCGGGTGAACTGCACCACCCCGCCGGTGATCGCGAACACCAACCCGCCGCGGGCGCCGAAGATGTCGGTGCCCTGGTGGCGGCGTCCCCCGCTGCGCGGCGCGCCCCAGGTGTCGCTGTAGGAGCGGGGACGGTCCTGGGGGCAGGCCATGCCGTCCGAGCCCGCCGGCGCGGAAGGCGCCGCGGGGGCGGCGGCGCGCGCCGCGGCCGCGGACCGGCTGGCGGGCTGCGCCCGGCGCTGGGCCAGCTGCGCGGCGGCCAGCCGGCGGGCGGCTTCGGCGCGCGCCCTCTGGGCCCGGGCCGCCTCGACCCGGGCGGCCTCCATCCGGGCGGCCACCCGCGCGGCCTCCTCGGCGGCCCGGCGGCGGGCCTCGGCCTCGGCGGCCAGCCGGCGGGCCTCCTGCTCCCGGCGGGCGATCTCCCCGCGGACCCGCTGCTCGGCGCCGGCGGCCTCGACCAGGCGACGGTCGAGGTCGGCGCGGGCCAACCGCGCCTGCCCTGCAAGAAGGTCGAGTCGAGCCTGGGCGGCGGCCAGGTCCGCGCGGCGGCGCTCCAGGGTCCGGCCAAGGCCCGCCGCCGTCTCCAGCTTCGCCCGGTCGTCGCGCGACAGGACCGCCAGGTAGTGGCTGCGTCGCCCGACGTCGCTGGGGGGGCCGCCGAACAGGCCACCCAACTCGCCCGGCGAGGATCCCATGTACAGCGCCCGCAGCCGCAGGCCGAGGCTGGCGCGGGCGGCGGCCGCCCGGGCGTCGAGGGCGGCGACGTCGTCGCGCACCGCGGCGGTCTCGTCGGTCACCTGCGCGAGGTCGGCTTCCAGGCGGTCGACCCGCTCGGTGGCCGCCTGCAGCCGCGCCGTCAGCGCCGCCCGCTCCGCCCCGGCGCGAACGGGACCTCCTCGAC
>DASZOD010000186.1:0-8297 GCA_035550935.1 Egibacteraceae bacterium
GGCGTGGGCGGGTCGCTCGGGCTGGCGCTGAGCGGGCTGGGCGACGGGTCGGCCACGACGACGGTGTGGGGGGGCTGCTGCGCCGGCCGCGGCAGCCTGTCCGGAGGCTGGGGCCCCAGTGCGGCCAGCCCGACGCCGACCATGGCCGCGACCAGCGCCGGGACCAGCAGCATGAGCATCCGGGCTCTCATCACGCACTCCTTGGAGCCACCCTGCGGCAGACCGCGGTCATGTCCGTATCGATCGACGCTCGGGGTCCCGCCACGGTTGCCGACCACGAGCCTACCGTGGGGCCGCTGCGGCAGCCCCCCGGCCATCCGGGCCATGTCGGGGCGGTCAGCGGCCGAGGCCGGCCACGAGCTCGTCGGCGGCCCGGTACGGGTCGATGGCGCGGTCGGCGACCTGCCGGGCCAGCGCGTCGGCCAGGGCGCCATCGCCCAACGCGGCGAACCTGCCCCGCACCACGCCCAGGGCCAGCTCGCGCAGCTGCTGGCGGGCCCGTGCCAGTCGGCGCTCGTCGAGGCGGTCACCCTCCTCCAGCCAGGCGTAGTGGCCGTCGATGGCGGCGGCCAGTTCGCCGATGCCCTGCCCGGTCGTCGCGACCGTGGTGACGACCGGCGCCAGCCAGTCGCCGTGGCCCAGCTGCTGCATCTCCCGCAGCTCGCGGACGGCGCGGCCAGCCCCCCGGTGGTCGGCCTTGTTGACGCAGAAGACGTCGGCGACCTCCAGGATGCCAGCCTTGGCGGCTTGCACGGCGTCACCCATGCCGGGTGCGAGCGCGACCACCGTCGTGTCCGCGACCGAGGCGACCTCCACCTCGGCCTGGCCCACCCCCACGGTCTCGACCACGATGACGTCGAAGCCAGCGGCGTCCAGCACGGTCAGCGCGTGAGGGGTCGCCCAGGCCAGCCCGCCGAGGTGGCCGCGGGTGGCCATGGAACGCACGAACACCCCTTCGTCGAGCGCGTGGTCCTGCATCCGCACCCGGTCGCCCAGCAGCGCGCCGCCCGAGAACGGCGACGACGGGTCGACGGCGAGCACCGCCACCCGCCGGTGCTGGGTGCGCCAGTGAGCCACGAGCGCGTTGGTGACGGTGGATTTGCCCACGCCCGGGGACCCGGTCATCCCCACCAGCTGGCCCTTGCCGGTGTGGGGGTGCAGCAGGCGCATCAGCTCCCGCAGGCTCGTCTCCGAGCCGTCCTCCACGCGCGTGAGCAGACGCGCCAGCGCCCGGCGCTCACCGGCCAGCAGCCGCTCGACCAGTTCCTGGCTGTCCATCGGCTTCCAGCAGTACCAGAAACGCGGGCCCGGGTGTGCAGACCGCCGGCGGCGTCACCTGGGCAGAGTCCGTCGGCCTGCTGGGGGCGGTGCGCGACGGCGTGCTGACCGTCGACCCGACGGCGATCTAGCGCCGGCGGTCCGCCGCAGGTCCGCCACCTCGGGAGCCGGCCAGGGCGGCGTCGGCGAACTCGGCCAGGCTGCGTACCCGGCGGGGGTGGCGGACCGTGTGCAGACCACGGTGGTCGATCAGCCAGGAGGTCAGCCCGGCGGCGTCGGCGGCGGCGGCGTCGTACACGACCGTGTCTCCCAGGTACCAGGCGTCGGCCGGCGCGACGCCCAACGGTCCCAACGCGTGGTGGAAGATCGCCGGGTCGGGCTTGGCGACGCCGACGACGCCCGAGTCGACGATGACCTCGAGCAGCTCGGCCAGGCCGGCCCGCGCCAGCGCGCCCTCGACCCGACCGTCGGCGTTGGAGACCACGCCGACGCGGATGCCCGCTTCCCGCAGCCGGGTCAGGCACTCGGCGGCGCCGGGCACCGGACGGTCCCACAGGTGCAGCTCGCTGTCGGCGGCGCGCCACGCTTCGCGCATCACCGCTCCGGGCACGCCCGACGCCGCTGCCATGCGCTCCAGCCAGGCGGGGAACCAGTTGCTCCAGTCCCCCGCGCCGGGGCCGAACTCGCTGTCGAGCAGCGCGAGCGTGCGCCAGAACGCGTCGTCGAGCTCTCGCGGGTCGTGGCCCCGACGGCGCAGCTGCTCGGCGAGGCGGTCGGTGTGGACCTGCACCAGGGTGCCGCCGGCGTCGAACAGCACGCCGTGCGGCACCCGGCGGGGGGGCGGCAAGCCGCTACAGGGTCTCGATGACCAGCGCGTCGCCCTGGCCGCCGCCGCCGCACAGCGCCGCGACGCCTCGCCCGCCGCCACGGTTGCGCAGCTCGTTGAGCAGGGCCATGGTGATGCGTGCGCCGGTGCAGCCGATCGGGTGCCCGAGCGCGACCGCTCCGCCGTTGACGTTGACCTTGTCGACCGGCACCCCCAGCAGGTCGCTGGAGTGCAGGGCCACCGCGGAGAACGCCTCGTTGATCTCGTACAGCTCGAAGCCGCCCGGGTCGGCGTCGATCTTGCCCGCGGCGCGCTTGGTGGCCTCGGCGGGCTGGTGGTGCAGCGACGGGTCGGGCCCGGCCACGGTGCCGTAGGACAGGACCCGCCCCAGCGGCGTCAGACCCAGCTCCTGGGCCTTGTCGCGGCTGGTGAGCACGAGCGCGGCGGCGCCGTCGGAGACCTGGCTGGAGTTGCCGGCGGTAGTGGTGCCGTCCTTGCCGAAGGCGGCCCGCAGCTTGCCCAGCGACTCGGGGGTGGCGTCGGGGCGGAAGCCCTCGTCCTGCTCGACCGTGACCGGGTCGCCCTTGCGCTGTGGCACCTCGACTGCGACGACCTCGTCGTCGAGGCGGCCGTCCTTCCACGCGGCGGCCGCGCGCTCGTGCGACAGCGCGGCGTACTCGTCCTGCTCCTCCCGGCTGATGCCGTACTTCTCGGCCATGCGGTCGTTGCCCGTGCCCATGTGCTCGTCGTCGAAGGCGTCCCACAGGCCGTCGTAGATCATCGCATCGACGAGTTCGTCGTTGCCCATGCGGTAGCCGGTGCGGGCCTTCTGCAGCAGGAACGGCGCCTGTGACATCGACTCCATGCCGCCGGCGACGACGACGTCGAAGTCGTCGTTGCGGATCGCCTGGTCGGCCAGGTAGACCGCGTCCATGCCCGACAGGCACACCTTGTTGACCGTCAGCGCGGGCGTGCTCATGGGGATGTCGGCCTGGCGGGCGGCCTGTCGCGCGGTGATCTGGCCCTGCCCGGCCTGCAGGACGTGGCCCATGACCACGTAGCCGACCTGGTCTGGCTGCACGCCGGCCCGCTCCAGGGCGGCCTTGATCGCGACGCCGCCGAGGTGCATGGCGCTCAAGCTCGACAGCCCGCCGAGCAACTTGCCGATCGGGGTCCGGGCGTATCCGACGATCACGGCTTCGGTCATGGCAACGCTCCTTTGGACGACGCTGAACTTGCGCTGTGGCGATCATTCCACTCCCCCCCGGGGGCGGGAAACCTGCCTGGCGTGCCATCATCGGCCGCATGCCCATGCCGCTGACGGCCGACGCGTGCCAGCGCCTCCCGGCGAGCACGACGTGGTCATCGAGCCCGGCTCCGCCCGCCTGTGGGACGGGAGCATGATCGCGTTGCCCGACCACCACGTCCCGCGCCAGCCGTGGAACCCGCCGACCCTGCGCTGAGCGCCGGCCCGCGGCCCCCGGCGCGGCGGCGGGTGCTGCGCGAGCTGCCCGGGCTGCTGGCGCGCAACGCCGACTTCCGGCGGCTGTTCCTGGCCACGGTCGCGTCGTTCCTGGGTGACTGGTTCGCGTTCGTGGCGGTCAGCGGGCTGGTCGTGGACCTGACCGGGCGTGAGGGGCTGGCTGCGCTGGTGTACGCCGCCAACGTCATCCCGGTGTTCGCCGCCTCGCCGCTGGCCGGGGTGGTCGCCGACCGGGTCGACCGCAAGCGGCTGTTCGTCGCCGTCAACGTCGCCGCGGCGGTCCCGGCGCTGGGTCTGCTGGCGGCGCTGTGGTGGCAGTCGGCGTGGCTGGCGGTCGCGGCCCTGGCGCTGATCGGCGTTTGCGCCGCGTTCGTCGAGCCGGTCACCGGCGCGGCGCTGCCCAACCTCGTCCCACCCGAGGACCTGTCGCTGGCGCAGGCGGCGCTGGGCAGCGTGTGGGGGACGATGCTGTTCGTCGGCGCGGGCATCGGGGGGGTCGTCGCCGCCACGCTGGGACGCCAGGCGGCCTTCGCGATCAACGCCGCGACCTTCCTGGTGGCGGCCGGGCTGGTGGCGCGGGTTCACCGTCCGTTTCGGGCAGGGCCGCTGCCCGAGCGCGCCAGCGTGCTGACCCACCTCGGCGAGGTCTGGGCCTACGTGCGCCCCCGCAAGCTCACCCGGGCGCTCATGGTGACCAAGGTCGGGGTGGGCATCGGCAACGGCATCGTCGGGCTGCTGCCGGCGTTCGCCCTGACCCGCTTCGGCGCCGGCGACACGGGCATCGGCCTGCTGCTGGCGGCGCGCGGCTTCGGTGCGCTGGTCGGGCCGTTCATCGGGCGGGCGGTCGCCCGCGACGACGGCCGGCGGCTGCTGCTCGTCTGCGGCCTGGCGATCGTCTGCTACGGCGCCGCCTACACCCTGCTGCCCCTGACCGGCTCGCTGGCGCTGGCGGCCGCCTGCGTGGTGCTGGCCCACACCGGCGGCGGCGCCCAGTGGGTGCTGTCGACCTACGGGCTGCAGGTGGCCACGCCCGACGCGGTCCGCGGCCGGGTGCTCAGCCTCGACTTCGGCCTGGCCACGCTGGGCATCGGCCTGTCGTCGCTGGCGGCCGGCGCCGGCGCCGAGCTGGTGGGGCTGGAGGCCGCCTCGTGGGGCTTCGCCGCCGTGTCGATCGCCTACGGCGCCGCCTGGCTGTGGTGGACCCGCGGCCTGTGGCGGTCGCCGACCGACCCGCTGGCCTGACCAGCGCTGGCGCGCCGTCGGGAGCGGGGGCTGTCGCAGGACTGGGTCTCGTACGTATACTTACATCCAATCGTACGAACGGAGCGTGACCAGGTGGCGATCAGCGCGTCGGAGCTGCGTCAGAACATCTACCGGCTGCTGGACGAGGTGCTGGAGACCGGGCTTCCGCTGGAGATCGAACGCAAGGGCAAGCGCCTGCGCATCGTGCCCGTCCACACCGGCTCCCGGCTCGAGCGCATCCAGGGCGACCCGGAGCTGATCGTCGGCGACCCCGACGACCTAGTGCACCTCGACTGGTCGCCGTACTGGCGGCCGTGATCCACCTCGACACCCACGTCCTGGTATGGCTGGCTGGCCAGGAGCATGAGCGCATCCCGGCGTCGGCGCGGCGCAGGCTGGAACGTGACGACATCGGCATCTCGCCGATGGCGCAGCTGGAGTTGGCCTTCCTGTTCGAGAGCGGCAAGATCAGCCGTACAGCAGCCCATGTGCTGGCTGCGCTGACACCCGCGCTGCAGGTGTCGATCTCGTCCGCGCCCTTCGCCGCGGTCGTCGGTCGCGCGCTCGAACTCACCTGGACCCGCGACCCGTTCGACCGGCTCATCACCGCCCAGGCGCTCGCCGACGGCGCGGCACTCCTGACCGCGGACGCCACGATCCGGGCGCACTGCCCCAGCGCCGTCTGGGACGGCGACGAGCCGGCAACGGGCAGCTAGCGGCCGGGCGCCCCGAGCGGCGCGTCCACCGCCCGGGGCGCCACCGTGGCCGGCGGCCTATTCCTCCGCGTCGTAGCGTCACCGTGCCGCCCAGAGGGCGCCGATGGCCACCCCCGGGCCTGTCCCGCGCGGACCGGGGCGAGGTCAGGCCTTCGCAGGCGCGTCATCGACCGCGGCGGGGGCGTTGCCGCGCGCCTGCGTGGGGTCCCCTGGACGCTTCTCGGGGGTGCCCGCCGGAGCATCAACGTCACCCTCCGCTACGATCGCTCCGACACCGTCTCGGTCAGCCCGCGCAAGGAGAGCCATGCGGCTGCAGCGCATCGATCACGTCGGCTACGCGGTGGAGGACCTCGAGGAGGCGATCCGCTACCACCAGCGACTGTACGACGCCGAGGTCGCGCACCGCGAAACGCTGGCGCGCGACGGCGTCCGCGAGGCCCTGCTGGCGGTAGGCGGGAGCTACATCCAGCTGCTGGAGCCCATCACGGACGACTCGCCGGTCGCCAGTTTCCTGAAGCGTCACGGGCCCGGCCTGCACCACGTCGGCTACGGGGTCGCCGACGTCGCCGCCACGCTGACCGACCTCAAGCGGCTGGGGGTGCGCGTGGTGGACGACCACCCGCGCCGCGGTTCTCGCGGCTGCACCGTCGCGTTCGTGCACCCCAAGAGCGCTCTGGGGGTGCTCGTCGAGCTGGTCGAGGAACCCCCGGTCGCCGAGCCCGCTCGCCGCCCCCGCTAGCAGCCCCGGCCGGGCGCTGAGTGGCTGGTTACACTGCTGCCCGTGGCCTTCTTCGAGCGCTGGTTCCGCCGCCGCGCCAAGCCCGCAGGCCCGGCCCCGTCGGCGACCACCCTGGCCGAGCTCAAGGAGTTCATCGCCACCCGCCAGGGGGTCGAGGCCTACATCGAGCCGCCCACCGCCGTCTACGCCATGACGCTTTGCCTCGTGGCCGCCGACGGCGAGTTCCTGCGCCGCCCGGTCAGGGACGAGCGTCAGGCCCGCAGCCTGTGCGCCGACCGCGGCGTGCCGCTGTACGACGCCCGGATCGTGGGCTATCCCAAGCGCATGCGCGAGTACGAGCGGGGCGTGCGTCAACGCCGCATCAGCCTCGACGACCTGCCGCCCCTAGAGGTCACCGAGGAACGCGAGCGCGACGACTAGCCGACCTCGATGCGGACCTGCTCCACGAACACCGTCCGGGCCGGCGTCTCGCCGCGCAAGGGGACGGCGGCGATGCGGTCGACGACCTCCATGCCGTCGGTGACCTGGCCGAAGACCGCGTACTGAGGTGGCAGATCCACGTCGTCCAAACAGATGAAGAACTGGCTGCCGTTCGTGTCCGGTCCGGCGTTTGCCATGGCCACGGTCCCCCGCCGGTAGCCGCGGCTGCGAGCCGCTGCCAGCTCGTCGGGGAAGCGGTAGCCGGGCCCGCCGGTGCCGGTGCCAGTGGGGTCGCCCATCTGGACCACGAAACCCGGGACCACCCGGTGGACCACCGTGGCGTCGTAGAAGCCCTCCTGAGCCAGGAAGGCGAAGCTGTTTGCGGTCAGCGGCGACTCGCCGACGAACAGCTCCACGGCGATCGTCCCGCAGGAGGTGGCGATCGCCGCCGGATAGCGGTCGGCGTCGCCCAGGACCTGTTCCGGCCCGGTGAACCGCGGTTTGTCGGCCCCGTAGCCCTCGGGCACGGTGCCGCCGCAGGCCACGTCCATCACTGCTCCGATCGTCGAGGCCGCCGCGTTTGCGGAGCGCCGGGCGAAGCCTAGACCGTCTACCCGCCGGAGGACTCGGTGGCGGGGCGGCCCGGCCCGGGCTCGGTGGGGCCGCCGGCCGGCGCGGGCGGCCCGCTCTGGATGGTCACCGACTCCAGGTAGACCTCCCGGGTCGGCGTCTCGCCCTCGACGGGGATCGCGCCGATGCGCTGCAGCACCTCGAGACCCTCCACGGCCTGTCCGAACTTGACGTACTGGGGGGGTAGCGACGAGTGGCCGTAGACGAAGAAGAACTGGCTGCCGTTCGTGTTGGGGCCGGAGTTGGCCAGTGCCAGCGACCCGGGGGGATAGCCCTCCTCCTGGGCGGCGGCCAGCTCGTCGGGGAAGGTGTAGCCGACGTCCCAGGTGTTCTGGTTGTCGCCGGCGCCGGTCTGCAGGGCGAAGATCGACGGGGCGTTTCGGAAGACCTCCAGCCCGTCGAAGAAGCCCTGCTGGGCCAGGAACACGAAGCTGTTGACCGCCTGTGGGGCGCGGTCCTCGTACAGGTCGGCGACGACGGTGCCGCACGAGGTCTCGACCACGGTCCGGTAGTCGGCGCCCGGCTGCAGTACCTGCGCGGGGCCGCCGGGCAACGGCCGCTTGGGCTGGCCGGCCGTCTCGGGCGGCGGCTCGGGCTCACAGGGAGCCGCGGCCGTCTCGGTAGGCTCCTCGGAGGCGGGCTCGGCGGCTGGTTGCGGCTCCTCCACGCTGACCCAGATCAGCACGCCGCCGATGGCGACGACGATGGCGATGACGATGACGGTCGCGATGGTCTCCCGCTGCTGCCTGCGCCGGGCGGCCTGGCGGGCGGCCTCCTTGGCGCGGCGCTTCTCCCGCTTCGCCTGCTTGCCGCTCACCAGTCCCCGCCCGCGCTGCGGCGCACCTCCAGCCGCCAGCAGTGACGGTGCCAGTGGCGCCGCAGGTCGCTGTCGTCCTCGGGCCACACGACAACGTGGCCCTCACCCGCAGGCACGGTGTTGCCGCATTCGGGACAGACGTAGTC
>DASZOD010000187.1:0-11029 GCA_035550935.1 Egibacteraceae bacterium
CGTGTGGATCTCGGGGGCCTCGTCGGGCATCGGGGCGGCGCTCGCCGAGACCGTACCGTTCTCGCCCGCGCGGGTGATCGACATCTCCCGCTCGGGCGCGCCGGGCACCGAGCACGTGCCCGCCGACCTGACCGACCCCGCGTCGTGGGCGGCGGTCGAGGAGCACTTCCTGGCCCAGCTGGGCGGGTTCGAAGGCTCGCTGGCGGTGTTCGTGCACTGCTCGGGGGTCATCGAGCCGATCGGCTACGCCGGCGAGGTCGACTCGGAGGCCTACCGGCGCAACGTCCTGCTGAACTCGGCCGCGCCCCAGGCGCTGGGCCACGGCTTCCTCAGGGCGCTGGTGGCGGCGGACTTCGCCGGCGACGCGCACCTGCTGATGCTGACCTCAGGCGCTGCGACCAGCCCCTACGAGGGCTGGTCGTCCTACGGCGCCGGGAAGGCGGCGGTGGACCAGTGGGTGCGCTGCGCGGGCGCCGAGCAGCAGACCCGTGGGCGACGCTGCCGCGTCGTCGCGGTGGCGCCGGGGGTGGTCGCCACACCGATGCAGGAGCAGATCCGCGGCATGGACGCTCGCGACTTCCCCCAGGTCGGCAAGTTCCGCGACCTGCACGCCTCTGGGGAGCTGCGCGACCCCCGCGACGCGGCGCGCGACCTCTGGGGACTGTTGGACCGCGCCCTGGACAACGGCGCGGTCGTCGACCTTCGCGACCTGTGACCGCGCCGGTCCCCCGGCCATTCCAGCGGCTGCGGCCGCTGGTGGTCGAACAGGGCTTCGGCCGGCATGCCCGGCGCCCGGGCGAGCCCAGCCGCTGGGCCGGAGACAAGGATCTGTCGTGGGTGGCGGTGCGGCCCGAGCTGGTCTTCGAGGTCAGCTATGACCAGCTCGCCAGCGACCGCTTCCGTCCCGCCACGCGCTTCGAGCGCTGGCCCGCAAGGACCCCCAGGGCTGCAGGCTCGACCAGCTCGAGCGCGCAGGGCCCCGGCTTCGCCGACGTCGTCGCGGCCGCAGCCTGACGCCTGCGTCAGGTGCCGGGTTCTGCGCCCCGCTTCTCGGCCAGGTGCCGCTCCAGGTCGGGTTGACCACCCTGGCGTCGAAGCCGTGCCAGATGCGGGTGTCGTTGCGGCAGTCGTAGGTGCGGCAGATCGTCGGGCGGGCGTCGTAGACGGTGCAGCCCCTGCTGGCGCCGTCGCAGTGGACGCAGTAGCCGTCGGCGGCGACGCGGTTGACGTAGGGATTCGTCAGGTCCCACTGGACGATGCCCTCGACGACGTCCTGTTCGCTGAGCGCCCACCGGAACGTGCAGCAGGCGGCCCTGCACAGCGGGATGCGCTCGGCGCAGTCGATGTCGGGCAGGTCCCTCGGCGGAACATGCGTACTTGTCGTCGGCGCCGACCGCGAGCTTCACTCCCAGCCCCGCCTCGACGTAGGCGTTCTGGACGTCATCCACCGCCGCCTGACGGCCGTCGTCCAGCTCCTGGGGGGTGATGACCCCCTTGCTCAGGAGAAGCTCGGCCAGCGCGTGGACGTTGACCGAGGCGCCGAACAGCAGCTTGCCGGCGGTGCGCATCCGCTCGTAGGCGGCCTGGAAGGCTTCGAACAGCGCCGGGGTGTCCACTGGCGGCGCCGGCTCGTCGCGGGGGCGGGTCTGGACCACCGGCAGCATCGTCGGACGCCGCAGCAGCTGGGCCGCCGTCGCGCCCTGTCCCTGGCCGTCGTCGCTGCCCATGCCGCCTCCGATCCGGCTGTTCGCTCGGGCCGATTCTGCTCCCCGTCGGTGGCGGCCCGACAGGCCACCCGCGCCGGCATGGAGGAAGGTCGCGCTGCCCGAACGGGCAGGCCGACGCTCAGGAATCGCTGCGGGAGGGCCGCTGGGACCGGCGACGGGAAGGCTGCACGCGCGGTGGCTCGTCGTCCTGCTTGGGGAAGTGGGGAGGCCAGGGCGCGTCGCCCAGTCCCTGGGCCTCGTCGCGGCGCGCGAGGTCCAGCAGCCCGTCGAGGTCGCCGACGGCCTGGTCGATGCCCGCGGCGGGGTCGCCGACCGCCGCGTAGCGGCTGGCCGCGAACGTGCCCATCGGGAAGTCGCGCGGGTCGACGTCGGCGACCTCCTCCCAGCTGACCGGGGCCGAGACCAAACCGGTGTGGCGCACGCTGTAGGCGCTGGCCACGGTGCGGTCGCGAGCGTTCTGGTTGTAGTCGACGAACACGCCGTGGCGTTCCTCCTTCCACCAGGCGCTGGTGGCCAGGCCGGGCAGCCGGCGCTCCACCTCGCGAGCCAGCGCCAGCGCCGCCCGGCGCACCGCCGTGAACGACCACCTGGGTCGGATGCGCACGTACACGTGCAGGCCGCGCGAGCCGGACGTCTTGGGCCAGCCGACCAGGTCGTGCTCGGCCAGCACCCGGCCGCACTCGGCGGCGACCCGGCGGACGGCTTCGAAGTCGGCCTCGGGCGTGGGATCCAGGTCGACGCGCAGCTCGTCGGGGTGGTCCACGTCCTCGGCGCGCACCGGCCAGGGATTGAGGTCCAGGCAGTTGAGCTGGGCCATCCACGCGACGTCGGCGACGTGGCGCGGCACCAGCAGGTCGGCGGTCCGCCCGGACGGGAAACGGATCGTGGCGTACTCGTGGACGGAGTCCTTGGGGGCGCGCTTCTGGAAGAACGGCTCGCCGGCGACGCCCTCGTTCCAGCGCTTCAGGACGGTCGGTCGCCCCCACACACCAAGCAGCGCCCCGTCGCCGCAGACCAGGTAGTGCTCGACCAGGTCCATCTTCGTCCAGCCCTGGGCTGGGAACAGCACCTTGGCGGGGTGGCTGACCCGCACCGAGCGGCCGCCGACGTCGACGACGACCTCGTCTCTGGCCATGGCCGGCGATGCTACCGTCCGGGTCACCGACACGGACGGGCGCATGCGCTGGCGCCGCGTCGCCGGAGCGAGGACCGCTCATGACGGAACGCCGCATGACCGCCGGGCAACGGCGCACCCAGCTGGTGGAGGTCGCCAAGAGCGTGTTCGCCGAGCTGGGCTACAGCGGCGCGAGCGTCGAAGAGATCGCTCACCGCGCCCAGGTGTCCAAGCCGATCGTCTACGAGCACTTCGGCGGAAAGGAAGGGCTGTACGCGGTGGTGGTCGACCGCGAGACGACCCGGCTGCTGGACATGATCACCTCCCGCCTGGGGCCCGGGATCGGCGCCCGCGAGCAGGTCTACGTGAGCGCCATGGCGTTCCTGGACTACATCGAGGAGGACCCCGACGGCTTCCGGGTGCTCATCCGCGACTCACCGACCGGCTTCGGCTCGGGCGGCATGGCCGGTCTGCTCAGCGACGTGGCCGACAAGGCCGAGGAGGTCCTCGTCGGGTTCTTCTCCCGCAGCGGTCTGGACCTGGAGTCGGTCCCTTTCTACGCCCATGCACTGGTCGGCATGGTGGTCCACGTCGGCGCCTGGTGGGCCGAGGTGCGCCGACCCGCCAAGCAGGTCGTGGCGGCACATCTGACCGCCCTGGCCTACCTGGGACTGTCGCGCCTGCCGCGGGACGTCGCCGCCCTCCAGATGGGCCCCGCGCTGGGACCGCCTGGCGGCGGGGCGCCGCGGCGAGCGGTCAACTGACCTGGGAGCCGGCGCGCCTCTCCTCCTGGCGGGCGGCGAGGGCGTCGAGGCGCCCGAGGAACCCGGCCAGCTGCTCGCGGGCCTGCTCGGCGCCCTGGTCGAGGCCCTCCAGGTCGAAGATCGCCCAGTGGCGCAGCAGCGGCCAGAGCACGTCGTCGTGGTGGATGCGCAGGTCGTAGATCCCGGCCTTGGCGATCTCCACCGCCTTGCGCTGGAAGTCGTCGATCACCGCCCCGGGCATCTGGAACGACATCACCTCGTCGGCGACCGCCCGCACCGCGCTGGACGGGTCCAGCTCCAGCGCCGCCGACAGCATGTCCCGGTAGAAGACCATGTGCAGGTTCTCGTCCACCGAGATGCGCGCCATGATGCGGTCGGCCACCGGATCGTCGCTGTAGCGGCCGGTGTTGCGATGGGACACCCGGGTGGCCAGCTCCTGGAAGGCCACGTAGGCCATGCCGTGCAGCGTGTCCTTGCCGCCGCGGTCATAGCCGACTTCCATGGCTCGCATCCGGCCCCGCTCCAGCCGGTAGGGATCGATGTTGCGGGTCACGACGAGGTAGTCGCGCAGCACGACGGCGTGACGGCCCTCTTCGGCGGTCCAGCGGTGGACCCAGTTGATCCACGCGGCGTCGCCGGCGCCGAACAGCGCATAGACCTCCCGGTGGTAGCTGGGAAGGTTGTCCTCGGTCAGCAGGTTGACCTCGAAAGCGGTCTGCGCGACGCCGGTCAGCCGCGGCTGGTCGGGCGTCCACGGCTCCAGGTCGAAGTCGCGGCCCTGGCTCCAGGGGATGTACTCGTGGGGGAACCACTCCCTGGCCATGGCCAGGTGCCGGTTGAGCAGTTCGGCGGCCTTCGGTTCGAGCTCGACGAGCAGCTGGGCGTCGGTGCGGGGGACGGGCACGAGGCATCGGCTCCTACGGGCGAGGACCGGCGCGCGGACACAGCCTGACAACAGCGGTTACGGCACCGTAACCTACGCTTCCGTAGGTCCGCCGTCAACGCGGGGGAGGTCGGGTCCCGTGCCGGCCGGCGGGCGCTGATAGGGTCTGGCGCCATGAGCTACCTCGTCGTCATCCGCCACGGGGAGTCGATCTGGAACGCCGAGAACCGCTTCACGGGCTGGGTTGACGTGCCCCTGTCGGAGGCAGGTCGGGCCGAGGCGCGCAAGGGTGGCGAGCGACTGGCGGCCGAGGCTCTCCGGGTCGACCGGGCCTTCACCTCGACCCTGGACCGTGCGATCGAGACCGGTCGCATCGTCTTGGACACGCTCGGCCAGGACGACCTCGAGCAGGAGCAGGCCTGGCAGCTCAACGAGCGCTTCTACGGTGCGCTGACGGCACGCAACAAGGACCAGTGCCGGGCCGAGTTCGGCAAGGAACAGGTGCACGCCTGGCGGCGGGGCTACGACACCCGCCCGCCGGGCGGCGAGAGCCTCAGGGACACCGCGAACCGCACCCGACCGTACTTCGAGCAGGTGATCGTGCCGGCCCTGCGCGACGCCGCCGTGGTCATGGTCAACGCCCACGGCAACTCGCTGCGTTCGATCCTCAAGGAGCTCGACGGCCTCGACGACGAGGAGGTCACCGAGCTCGAGATCCCCACCGGCGTGCCGATGGTCTACGACATGGACGAGGGCAGGCCGGTGAGCAAGCGCGTCCTCGAGTAGCGCCGCGCCCGGCCGGTCCGGCCGCCGCCGCCGCCGGCGGTACGATCGGCGGCGTCTTGAGCGAGCCGACCCGACCTGCCTCGCGTCCGGCCGACCTGTACGTGCCGACGTCGGCCGACGTGCGCGCGGCGGCAGCGCGCATCGCGCCGCACGTCCGGCGCACCCCCACCACGCGGGCCGAGCTCGGCGGACGGGCGGTGTGGTTGAAGCTGGAGAACCTGCAGGTCACCGGGTCGTTCAAGGCCCGAGGCGCCGCCAACGCCCTGCTGTCGTTCGATCGCGTGCCGCAGGCCGTCGTCGCCGCCTCCGGCGGCAACCATGCTGCGGGCGTCGCGCACGCCGCCGCCTCGGTGGGCGCGGCCGCGACCGTCGTCGTGCCCGACACCGTGCCAGACGAGAAGTCCCAGCGCCTGGAGGCGTTGGGTGCGACGGTCGTCCGCCACGGCGCGGAGTACGCCGAGGCGGAGCTGCGGGCCAGGCGTCTGGGCGACGAGCTCGGGGCGCCCTTCGTGCATCCCTTCGCCGACCCGGCGGTGGTGGCCGGCCAGGGCACGGTCGGCCTGGAGCTGCTCGAAGACGTCGGCGACGACTGCGACGCGGTGCTGGTCCCCGTCGGCGGCGGCGGACTGATCGCCGGGGTGGCAGCGGCCTGCGAGGGCCGCGGCGTGCGCGTGGTCGGGGTCGAACCCGACGGCATCCCCACACTGCACCACGCGCTGGCGGCCGGCCGGCCGGTGCACGTGGCCGTGCGCTCGGTCACCGCGTCGGCGCTTGGAGCCCGCTCCACCGCGCCGCTGAACCTGGCCGTGGCGCAACGGCTCGTCGAGCAGGTGGTGCTGGTGACCGACCAGGACATCCTCGCCGCCCGCGACCTGCTGTGGGAGGTCTGCCGGCTGGCGGTGGAGCCCGCCGGGGCGGTCGGCCTGGCGGCCCTGCTTGCCGGCGTCGTCGACGCCGAGGCCCCCGCGGTGGTGGTCTCGGGCGCCAACGCGGCCTGGCGACCGCTGGGCTAGCCGACCCGAGGAGCCGGTCAGCCGAAGTCCAGCATCTCCGACAGGAACGACTTCTTGCGACGCTTGCGGTAGCCGGGCTCGCCGTGCTCGGCGTGCAGGTCGCCGGAGCGGTAGACGTCGCGTTCGGGGCGCGCGGTGGCCGTCGGCAAGGGCGCGACCTCCGCCGCCCGGTCGAGGATCTTGTCGAGCTCGCCGCGGTCCAGCCACACCCCGCGGCACTGCGGGCAGTAGTCGATCTCGACGCCCTGGCGCTCGGTCATCTGCAGCGTGGTGCCGTCCACCGGGCAGTTCACCGCGACCCCTCCCGTCTGCCAACACCGACGACCCTATACTCGCGCCTCTTGCGCCGGATGCACGAAAGGGCTGGTGGTGCTGGCGATCACGGCAGCAGCCGACGACCCGCGCGAGGTCCGCGCGGACCTGCTGGCCGTGCCGGTGTTCAAGGGCGGCATCGAAGGGCCCGGCGCCGGGCAGGCCCTCGACGCGCTGGGCCTGAACCGCCTGCCGGTCACCCCGGACTTCCGCGGCGACATCGGCCAGCACCTGCTGCTGGCCGCGCCGGGGCTGGCCTGCCCGGCGCTGCTGCTGGTCGGTCTGGGCCGCATGGACCAGACCGACGCGGAGCGCCTGCGGCGGGCGGCGGGCGTGGCGGCGCGCGCGGCCCGCCGGGTGCGGCGCGTCGCCACCACCCTGGCCCAGGTGCACGCCACCGGCCCGGCCGTCGAGGCCGTGGCCGAGGGCTTCCAGCTGGGCGCCTACCAGGACCGGCGGTACAAGACCGGCGAGGACGCGCCCAGCGCCGGCGGCGAGGCGTCCCGCCTGCGCGAGCTGGTCGTGTTGGCCCCCTCCAGCCGGCTGCGCGAAGCCCAGCGGGCGATCCAGCGCGCCCAGGTGTACGCGCGGGCCACCTGCGCCGCCCGCGACCTCGTCAATCTCCCCCCCGCGGCCAAGCGCCCGGGGGCCCTCGCCGGCGCGATCGCCGACCTGGCGGCGCCCGGCTGCCAGGTGACGGTGCACGGCAGCCAGGAGCTGGCGTCCGCCGGCTTCGGCGGCCTGCTGGCGGTGGGGCGTGGCTCCAGCGCCACCCCCCGGCTGGTCGAGCTGCGCTACCGGCCGGCCACGCCCCTCGGCCACGTCGTGCTGGCCGGCAAGGGCGTCACCTTCGACGCCGGCGGGCTGAACCTGAGGTCCAGCGAGGACATGGCCCACGCCAAGAGCGACATGGCCGGCGCCGCCGCCGTCGCCGCGGCCTGCTCGGCGCTCGACGCGCTCGGCGTCCGCCTCCAGGTCACCGGCCTGCTGGGGCTGGCCGAGAACCTGCCCGGGGCCGACGCCCAGCGGCCAGGCGACATCGTCACCGTCCACGGCGGCGCGACCGTCGAGATCCTCGACACCGGCGCCGGGGGCCGGCTCATCCTGGCCGACCTGCTCGACCACGGGGCGCGGCTACGCCCCGACGCCCTCGTCGACGTGGCGACGTTGACCGGTTCTGCGGTCACCGCGCTGGGCCGCTACGCGGCCGCGCTCATGGGCAACGACGACGACCTGCTGGACTCCCTGCGCCGCGCCGCGGCGGTGGCCGGCGAGGACGTCTGGCACCTGCCCCTGTGGGCGGACCTGGAGCGCTTCCTGGACAGCCCCGTCGCGGACGTCACCAACGCCGGCGACGGCGGCGGCGGCGGAGCGATCGTCGCGGGCCTGTTCCTCAAGCGTTTCGTCGGCAACACGCCCTGGGCGCATCTGGACATCGCCGGGCCGGCCTTCCTGCCGGCGGAGGTGGCGCGGGACCACCGCGGCCCGGGCGCCACCGGTTTCGGCGTACGCACCCTGCTGGCCTGGCTGGAGCGGCGGGCCGACTAGAGCCCCGACACGCGGCCTGGGTCGCAGGCCCGGCTACAGGTCGCCAGGCCGCCAGCGCAGCACGAGCTCACGGGCGGCCTTCGCCTCGTCCAGCCGGGCCACCGGCGTCGTCGTCGGTGCGGCATGCAACAGGTCTGGGTCGGTCCCGGCCTCGGCGACGATCGACCGCAGCGCCGCGACGAAGTCGTCGAGGGTCTCGCGCGCCTCCGTCTCGGTGGGCTCGACCATCAGCGCCTCGTCGACGATCAGCGGGAAGTAGTTCGTCGGCGGGTGGAAGCCGTAGTCGATCAGGCGCTTGCACAGGTCCGCCACCCGCAGGCCGTGGCGCTTGAGGTCCTTTCCGGTGGACACGAACTCGTGCATGGGCTGGTGCTGTGGATACGCCAGCGGCAGGACGTCGGCGATGCCCGCGGCGACGTAGTTGGCGTTGAGCACGGCCCTGGAACTGACGTCGGCCAGGCCGTCGGCGCCGTGGAACAGCAGGTACGAGTAGGCGCGCACGAGCACCACCGCGTTGCCGTGGAAGCCGTGCACCCGCCCGATCGACCTGGGCCGGTCATGGTCCCAGCGGTAGGTCCCGTCAGGCTCGCGCGCCACGACCGGGGCCGGCAGGTAGGGGGCCAGGCGCTCGCTGACGAGCACCGGCCCGGCCCCCGGCCCGCCACCGCCGTGGGGGGTGGCGAAGGTCTTGTGGCAGTTGAGGTGCACGACGTCGAAGCCCATGGTCCCGGGACGGACCCGGCCCAGGATCGCGTTGAAGTTCGCCCCGTCGTAGTACAGCAGCGCTCCGACCCGCCGCAGGGCGGCCGAGAGGCGCTCGATCTCGACCTCGAACAGGCCCAGCGTGTTGGGGTTGGTGAGCATCAGCCCGGCGGTCTGCTCGTCGACGAGGTCATCGAGAGCGTCGGCGTCGACGAGCCCGTCGCCGCCGCTGGGCACCGTGACGACCTCGTAGCCGCACATGGCCGCGCTGGCCGGGTTCGTGCCGTGCGCCGAGTCGGGGACGATGATCGTGCGGCGGGGACCGCCGTGGTCCTCGTGGTAGGCCCGGATCAGCATGAGACCGGTCAGCTCGCCGTGCGCGCCTGCCGCGGGCTGGAAGGTGACCGCGTGCAGTCCGGTCAGCTCCAGCAGCCAGCGCTCGAGATGGGCCAGCAGCTCCAGCATGCCCTGCGCGGCCTCGTCTGGCGCCCAGGGATGGAGGTTGCGCAGGCCCGGCAGAGCGGCCGCGGCCTCGGCCAGGCGGGGGTTGTACTTCATCGAGCACGACCCCAGCGGGTAGAGGCCGACGTCGATGCCGTGGTTGCGGTGACTGAGACGGGTGAAGTGTCGCAGCAGCTCCAGTTCGCTCACCTCAGGCAGGGCCGGCGGGGCGTGGGCGAGCTCCACCCCGGGCAGCGCCTGGGTTGGGTCGACGTCGGGCACGTCCAGGGCGGGCAGGCTGGACGCGCGCCGACCCGGCCGCGAACGTTCGAACAGCCTCGGCTCCGGCGCCCGGCGGTCTCCCATGACCGGCATCGCTAGCGCACCTCCTTGACGACGCGCGCCAGCGCCTCGGCCAGTCCCTCGACCTGGAGGCGGGTGCGCCGCTCGGTGGTGGCGACCAGCACCGCCCCGGCGGCGGGGCCGTCAGGCACCACCGGGCCGACCAGCCAGCCCTGGCGCTGCAGCGCCGCCACCGCGGCGTGTGGGTCGGGCACGTCCAGGCGCAGCGGGAACTCCTTGACGAACGGCCCGTCGGCGGCCAGCGCCACGCCGTCGACCGCGGTCAGGACGCCGGCGGCGTGGCGCGCACGGGCCAGGCAGGACCGCGCCAGCTCGGTCAGGCCCTGGGGCCCCAGCCAGGCCAGGTACACGAGCCCGGCCAGCGCGCACAGCGTCTGGTTCGTGCAGATGTTGCTCGTCGCCTTCTCCCGGCGGATGTCCTGCTCCCGCGGGCGCAGCGTCATGACGTAGCCGCGGGCGCCGCGCCCGTCCACGGTCTGGCCGACCAGCCGACCGGGCAGGCGCCGCACGTGCGCGTCGGTGCAGGCCAGGAAGCCGAAGCTGGGACCGCCGTACTGCAGCCCCTGGCCGAGGGGCTGGCCCTCCCCGACGACGATGTCGGCGCCCTGGCCCCCCGGGGTCGCCAGCAGGCCCACCGCGGTCGGTTCCAGCTTGACGATCAGCAAGGCCCCGGCGGCGTGGGCGGCCCGGGCGTGGGCCCGCACGTCCTCGACGATGCCCAGTGCGTTGGGCTGGGCCAGCACCACCGCGGCCACCGCGTCGTCGAGCTCGGCCACCGGGGTCTGCCCGGAGCCGGGGTCGTAGCCGGTCTCCAGGACGCGCCGCCCCAGCGGCTGCGCGTAGGTGCGCAGCACCCGGCGGGTGGGCAGGTCCAGCGCCCCGGAGACGGCCGCATCGTCGCGACCCGTGGCCGACGCCGCCATGGACACGGCCTCGGCGACGGCGCTGGCGCCGTCGTAGAGGCTGGCGTTGGACACCGGCAGCCCGGTCAGCTCGCTGATGACCGTCTGGTACTCGAACAGCGCCTGCAGCATGCCCTGGCTGGCCTCGGGCTGGTAGGGCGTGTAGGCGGTAAGCAGCTCGCCGCGGGACACCACCGCGCCAACGACGGCGGGGACGTAGTGGTCGTAGGCGCCGCCGCCGGCGAAGCACACCGCGTCGGTGTCGTTGCGGGCGGCCAACTCGCCGAGGCGGGCCAGCACCTCCTCCTCGCTGCCGCCGGTCGGCAGCGCCAGCGGGGCCGACAAGCGCAGAGCGGCGGGGATGTGAGCGAACAGCTCGTCGAGGCTGGCCTTGCCCACGGCGGCGAGCATGGCTTGCAGGTCGGCTGCGGTGTGCGGCGCGAAACCCACGCGGGCGGCCTCCGGGACGGGCGG
>DASZOD010000188.1:0-2164 GCA_035550935.1 Egibacteraceae bacterium
CCCTGTGGGGCTACTGCCATGTGCCCAACGGCTCGACGGTCGACATGACCGAACGGATCGAAGCGCAGGTCGAGCGTTTCGCGCCCGGCTTCCGTGACCGCATCCTGGCCCGAAGCGTCATGCCCCCTGCCGCCCTGGAGCGTCACGACGCGAATCTCGTGGGCGGGGACATCAACGGCGGCGTGCAGGACCTGCGCCAGCTGGTGGCCCGGCCGGCGCCCGCGCTCGTGCCCTACGCCACCCCGCTGGAGGGGCTGTACCTGTGCTCTGCCTCCACGCCGCCCGGCGGCGGGGTGCACGGCATGTGCGGGTACCACGCCGCTCGCGCCGCGCTGCGCCGCGAGCGCCACGGTCGCTAGCGCCCCGACGCCCCCGGCCCGCCGGCAGCCGGCGCGTCGCGCTCTTCGAGGCCAGCGAAAAGCGAGTCCTCCGGCAGCCCGGTGGGCACCAGGCTGGCGGCCAGTTGGAAGTCCTCGTAGGGGTAGACCTCGCGGACGAGCTCGTCGGGAACCCGGAACCACATGCCGTCGGGATCAATCTGGGTCGCGTGCGCCAGCAAGGCCTGGCGGCGGGCCGCGAGGAAGTCGCCGACGTCGACGTGGGTCGTCGACGGGTCGTCGGCGTCAGGGTCCCAGCGTTCCAGCCACCCGGTGAACGGCGACTCGATGCCCCGCTCCATGCAGGCATGGTGCAGGGCCTCGACCCGGTGACGGCTGAAGGCGCTGACGTAGTACAGCTTGCGCGGCTGCCATGGCTCGCCGGCGGCCGGGAAGGACCCGGCGTCGCCCGCCGCCTCGAAGGCCGCGACGGACACGTCGTGGCAGCGGATGTGGTCAGGGTGGGCGTAGCCGCCGCCTTCGGGATAGGTCACCAGGACGTCTGGCCGCTCGGCGCGGACGACGCGCACCAGCCGCTCGGTCGCCGCCTCCATTGGCACGTTGTAGAAACAGTCCGGTTGCAGCAGCGAGCCCTCGCCGTCGAAGTCCTCGACGTAGCCCGAGTCGGGATACCCCAGCGCGTAGTGGTCGCTGACGCCGAGGATCTCCAGCGCGCGCGCCAGCTCCTCACGCCGCAGCTCGGTCATCCGATCCTTGACCCCCGGGCGGTCCATCTTCGGGTTGAGCACGTCGCCTTGGCCCCCGTCGGTGCAGGTGACGACCGTCACCCGGTAGCCCTCCTTGCTGTAGCGGGCCATGGTGCCCGCACCTTTGGAGGACTCGTCGTCGGGGTGGGCGTGGACGAACATGGCGTGCAGGGGGCGCATGGCGGCCAGCGTAGCGCCGGCCCCAGCGCAACGAGGGACTAGTCCCAGCGCGACCGCCAGCCGGCCCTCAACTGGGCGGCGGAAGCGTCCGCGTCGATCTCGGCGAGGCCGGCGCGCACCTGCGCGAGGGCGGCCTCAACCCGTTCCGGGGGACCTTGGAGGCGCACCACACACTGGGGTCCCGGATAGGATCCCACCCGGACCTCGGGAAACTCGGCCACCAGGCGCTCCAGCACTGGGTTGAGGGCCGACTCGGGGTAAGGATGGGTGAGCTCGGCGACGTGTTGCGGGGTTCCCCGACCGGCCAGCAGGGTCGGCTCCACCCCCTCGAGCATGATGCGCCGCAGCTCGTTGGGGATCCCCGGCAACACCACGACGGTGGCCCCGCCGCGGCGGCCGGCGCCGCCGCCGACGTCGACGGCGATCCCCTGAGCGACCCCGCGGGCGCCGCCAAGCAGGTAGGAGCCCGCCGGGACCCGTGCCATCTTCCGCAGCGAGCGGGCGTGGCCCAGCGACAGGGTCATGCCCTGTGAGGAGGTCCACTCCACCGCCCCCGCGATGCGCGCCTCGATGTCGGCCTGGACGACGAGCCCGACGCCGAGATGACGGGCGACGGCAGCGAACGTCAGGTCGTCGGGCGTGGAGCCGATGCCTCCCGACGTCAGCACCACCCGCGGGCGGCTGCGCGACAGCTCGCTGCCCAGCGCCTCGCCGATGGCCCCCCCGTCGTCGGGCACCGTCACGATGCGGTCCAGGGGGATGCCCAGCGCCTGTAGCCTGCCCGCCAGCCAGCCCGAGTTCGTGTCCTGCACGAACCCGTCGAGGATCTCGTCACCGATCACCAGGACCGAAGCCCGAAGCATGTCAGGCATGCGAGGAGGATAGCGGCGGGGGGGGGGG
>DASZOD010000189.1:0-3006 GCA_035550935.1 Egibacteraceae bacterium
GGGCCCGGCGGCTGCCCCCCGCGCCCGCCGGCCCCCCGGTCACGGTCTCGTTCTCCTCGTCGCTGGCCGCCGGCGAGCACGCCGGCGCGCTGCAGGCGCTGGGATACCGGGTGGTGGGGGTGGCCGGGGCCGCAGACGGCCCGGCGGCCGCGGGTGGCGGTCCGAGCGAGGCTCCCACGGCGCGGTTCCTCGTTCCCACAGCCGTCGCCGAGGCCGCTCCTGGCTGGTGGCGCGCACTGGCCGGGCGGGCCGACCGGGTGCTGGACCTCGCCTTCGGCCCGGTGGCGGTGGCACTGGCCGACGTGCTCGAGCTGCACGCCAGCGTCACCGACCCCAAGCCAGCCCGTCGCGGTCGCCACGACGGGTAGCCGTCGCTCGCCGAAGCCCAGCCGGTCGGCCCCCGGTGAACCCTTCGCTTCAGGCCGCGGGGCCCAGCCCCAGCCCCGGCCACCGCTTGACCAGGCGAACGCGCGTGCTGTCCTCGGAACGCAGGAACTCCAGGTCGTCCACCAGTGCCCGCATGAGGGCCAGGCCCCGACCGGTCTCGTCGTCGGGCATCGCAGCGGGCCTGCCCTGAGGGTCGAAGCCGGGGCCGAGGTCGACGATCTCCACCTCGCAGCCGTCGGCGGCCGCCGCGAAGCGCACCGTGTACTCGGAGGAGTCCACCGCGTGGCGGACGACGTTGGCGCAGGCCTCGCTGAGCGCGAGGCGGACGTCGTCGACCGCCTGATCGGGCGCGTTGAGCTCGTCGAGGACGCGCTCGGCGACGCTGCGCATGACGTGGACGTAGCGGGCGTCACGGGGAAGCGACAGCTGCATCCGGACCAACACGCCTGGCTCCTTCGCGTAACCACAGCCGGGCGTACCGTAGGGTTCCCGACGCGTTGTGGCGCTAACCGGAGACCGACATGCCCCGCGACCGCCTGCTGGTGGCCACCTACAACCTGCTGCACGGCATGGACCCGGACAGCGGGCGGGTCGACCTCGACGCGGTGGCGACGGTCATCGCCGGGCTGGGAGCCGACGTCGTCGGCCTCCAGGAGGTCGATCGCCTGCTGCCCCGCTCCGGCACGGTGGACCAGACCGCCTGGCTGGCCGAGCGACTGGGCTGGCACGGCGTCTTCGTCCCCGCCTTGCTGGGCGACCCCGACGAGCGCTGGACCCGGGTCCCCGCCGAGGACCCCGGCGGCCCCGCCTACGGGCTGTCCCTGCTGGCCGCCCGCCCTCTGACAGGAGCCCGGCGGGTCGATCTGCCCAGCGCCGACATCCGGCGGGCCGCGTACGCCGACGCGGGCAGGCCGCGTTGGGACCCCGAGCCGCGCGTGGCGCTGGAAGCCCACATCGACGTCGAGGACGTGCGCGTGCGGGTGGTCACCGCGCATCTCTCCTACCTTCCGTGGCGCGGCGTGGCCCAGCTGCGCGCCGCCGCCGCCGCGGCCGTCGGGGACGGCGGCCCAGTCGTGCTGCTGGGCGACTTCAACCTGCCGCGCTGGTCGGTCGAGCTCTTGCTGGTCCCGCCCTGGAGCCACGCCGGCGGCGGCGCGACCTTCCCGAGTCGGCGACCGGTGATCCAGATCGACCAGGTCGTGGTCCACGGCGGCCCGGTCGTCGTGGGCGCCGCCGTGGGGCCGGTGTCGACCAGCGATCACCGCCCGCTGCGGGCCACGCTCGAGCTGGTCGTCTGAGCCGGCCTCCGCCGGACGCTGCAGTGCACGGTATGGCAGTGGGCACGGTATCCACGCTCACAGCATCGTTTGCAGTCTTTCCCCTGCCGGCAGCGGGCGGCGGCCCGCTAGTCTGCGACGGACGGCGACGCCCAGGTGCCCACAAGGAGGGTTGGCATGCCCGCGAATCCCGACGCGCTCGTCTCCACCGACTGGGTGGCCGAGCACCTCGACGATCCCGACGTCGTCGTGGTGGAGGTCGATGAGGACGCCACCGCCTATCAGAAGAGCCACATCCCTGGCGCGATCGGGTTCGACTGGCAGCAGGACTTCCAGGATCCGGTGCGGCGCGCCTTCCTGGACCGGGAAGGCTTCGAGCGGCTGATGGACTCGCAGGGCATCAGCAACGACGATCACGTGGTGCTCTACGGCGGGTCCAACAACTGGTTCGCCGCCTACGCCTACTGGTACTTCAAGCTCTACGGCCACGACCGGGTCAGCCTCATGAACGGCGGCCGCAAGCTGTGGGAGCTGCAAGGCCGCCCGATGACCGACGAGCCGACCCAGGTGCAGCCCGGATCGGGCTACCGCGCCGGCGAGGCCAACCTGCGGATCCGCGCCCTGCGGGACCAGGTCCTGTCCTCCTACGTCGGCGCTCCCACCGGCACCGCGCTGGTCGACGTGCGCTCGCCCGCCGAGTACGCCGGCGAGATCGTCGCCCCGCCGCACCTGCCCCAGGAGTCCGCCCAGGTCAAGGGTCATATCCCCGGCGCGGCGAACATCCCCTGGGGCAAGGCGGTCAACGACGACACCGGTGAGTTCCTGCCGACCCAGGAGCTCAAGGCCCTCTACGAGAGCCAGGGCGTCACCCCCGACAAGGACGTCGTCGCCTACTGCCGTATCGGCGAGCGCAGCGCCCACAGCTGGTTCGTCCTCCACGAGCTGCTCGGCTACGACGACGTGCGCAACTACGACGGCTCGTGGACGGAGTACGGCTCGCTGGTCGACGTCCCCGTCGAGCGCTAGCAGCCCGGACCCGTCGCCGGTCGCCTCGCCCGTCGCGGTAGGCACGGTGGTGCGGCGGTGTGGCCGCGCCAGACGGCGGGCAGGAACCGGGCATGGCAGACGCACAAGAGCAGCCGCTGTTCTCCGAGCACAACGTCTTGGCCGCCTATACCTCCATGGAGGCCGCCCGCAAGGCCATCGGCGCCTTGGAGCACCGGGGTGTCGACGCCGCGCACCTGTCGCTGCTGGGCCCCCAGGCCGAGGAGGCCAAGAAGCACCGGGGCACCGAGCGCGACGAGGCGATCCTGGACAAGGCCTCGAAGACCGCGGCCGGGGG
>DASZOD010000190.1:0-2291 GCA_035550935.1 Egibacteraceae bacterium
GGCGGGGAACGGCCTGCCCGCCGGCCGGCAGACACTCCTGGGCGGTGGCCGCCTGGATCGGCAACGCGGTGGCCGCCAGCGCGCACACCAGGGCGAGCGGCAGACGTCGCACCCGCAACTCCTTCGCATCAGACCAGAGCCGGCCAAACCTCGCTCGACAGCGTATGCTGCGCCATGCGCAACCGCCGGGTCCTGGTCTGGGACGCCCCCAACATCGACATGTCCATCTCCCAGCTCGTCGGCGGCAAGCCACGGCCCTCCCAGCGTCCCGATCTGCGCGCGCTGGGCCGCTGGTTCGTCGACGGCGGCGGCCCCGACACGGTCAGCGAGGCGGCGGTGTTCGTCAACGTGCCCGAGCACCTGGCCGAGCGGCTGCGCCAGTGGGTCATCTGGTTGACCTCGGCCGGGTACGCGGTCTTCGCCAAGCCCAAGTCCGAAGACTCCGACATCGACGAGGACATGGTCCGCTACCTCACCGCCGACATCCCCACGGCGGACCTCGCCGAGGTGGTCGTGGCGTCCCACGACGCCAACAACTTCCTCCAGCCTCTGGAGGCGCTGGCCCGCGACGGCGTCGGGGTGACGCTGATCGGCTTCGCGGAGTTCGCCGGCCGCCTGTTCCACTCGCCGCTGCTGCGCTTCGTCGACTTCGACCGCATCCCGGGCCTGTTCGCGGTGCCGCTGCCGCGGGTCGACCTGGTCGGGCTGCCGCCGGAGGGCCGCTGGTTCCCGGCGCGCGGCGTGCTGGGCGCGGCCGAGGACACCCCGCCGCCCGACGGGGAGCTCGTCGCCCCCGAGCTGCAGAGCACCGGCTGACCGTACGCCTCGCTGTATACTGCGCTGGATATGGCCGCCACCCGGACCCAGGTCTACTTCACGCAGCGCCAGCGCAGCAGGCTCGACGAGATCTGCCGTCGCCGCGGGACCACCCTGGCGGCGATCGTCAGGGAGGCGATCGACGCCTATCTGGACAGCGACCAGGACTTCGACGAGTCGGTGGCCGCGACCTTCGGCGCGCTGCCGGACCTATCCGTCCCCCCGCGCGACGAGTGGGACCGTGGCTGACTACCTGGTCGACACCGACATCTTCGTCGACCATCTGCGCGGCGCCGCCCGCCTGCCGGCGGAGGCCCGGGAGGCCTCCTACTCGGTCGTCACCCGCTGCGAGCTGTTCGCTGGGAAGCACACGGCCGAGGAGGTCGTCACCCGCCTGCTGGCGCCGCTGCGGGAGCTGCTGGTCGACCGCGCGGTGGCCGAGCAGGCCGGTCGGCTGCGCCGCGCGCGACCACTGCGGACACCCGACGCGCTGATCGCGGGGACCGCACTGGTCAACCGCCTGACGCTGCTCACCCGCAACCTCCGGGACTTCCACCACGTGCCCGAGCTGGACGTCCGTACGCCAGGCTGAACGCCCGGGGCCGCGACCGTGGCCGTTGCCATGGCGACGTCGTGGTCGTCGGCGATGACGTCATCGAGGTCAGCGCTGTCACGCTCGGCGTCGATGAGGAAGGTCGTGGCGAGCAGGAGCAGGCTCAGCCTCGGTCCTCCACCGTGAGCAGCTGTCGGGCCTCATCCAGCTGCGCCGCCCAGCTCGGGTCAGGTCGATGACGGCGCAGCAGCGACTTGACGTCATCGCCACGCCCACGAGTGACCGGGCCGAGCTGTGCGATGGCCTTGCCCCGGCGGATGGTGGTGAAGCGTTCGCCGCGCTGCTCGTCAGCGTCGAGGAGGTCGACGAACCTTCGGGCCGCGTCGTTGGCGCTCACGTCGGGCACGAACATCAGGTTATGCGGGCCGGCCGAGCGCCAGGCGCCGGGCCTTTCCACGGTCCGCTGCGGGCCCGCTGCGCCGGGGGCAACGAAACCCGAGGCGGCTGTGGATGGACGCCAGTAAGTGTCGGACCCACGTGCGATACTGCGAACGCATGTTCGAATCACAGGGCAACGACGTGAGAACGCCAGGGCCTGCGGTCGACACGACCGACGTGCCTGCCGCCGAGCCCGACGACGTGGCGGGCACGCTGCGGCGGGCGGTCGACGCGCTGGCCGGGGTGGCCGCGGGCAGGCTGGAGGACGCGGCGCTGGGCGCGTTACTGGTGGTGGTGCACCGCCAGCGCGAGCGGCTGGAGGGCATCGCGTCGCGGCTGGTCGCCGAGCACGACCGGCGTCTGGACTGGCGGCGCGCTGCCGGATGACGCCGGGCCAGGCCGCCTCGGCGGCCCAGAGCGCCCGGCGGCTGGCCGCCCTACCCCGGACCCCGGCCGGGGTGGTGGCCGGAACGGTCGGCGCCGC
>DASZOD010000191.1:0-8987 GCA_035550935.1 Egibacteraceae bacterium
GCGGTGGTGCGGGCGGCGGCGCGGGCGGCGGCGGTAGCGCGGGCGGCGGCGGTGGCAGGGCGGCCGGCGCCGGCGTCAAGGTCGCGATTGGCGGCGGCACGATCTGGAGGCCGCCGCTGGGCTGAGGAGCTGGCGCCCGAGAGCTTGGCGGCGCGCCGTTGTCCAGCCGAATCGGCGGCACCGGCTCGGTCGGGCGCGGCAGTCCCCCAGTCGCCAACAAGGCCAGCAGCACGACAAGTGCGATCCCCGCCATGCCCACCACGACCTGCTTCATCCCAGACAGCGTGGAGCCACGCGATGACGGTGACATGAGACGAGGATGAGAGGATCCTCAGGCTCCGTGACCATTGACGTCACCGGCAGCGTGCTGCTCGACGGCCACGACCTGCGCGACTGCTCGCTGGCCTGGCTGCGCGCGCAGGTCGGGTTCGTGCTGCAGGACACCGCGCTGTTCTCGGGCACGGTCGCCGAGAACATCGCCTACAGCAGGCAGGCTTCGCGCGACCACGTCGTGCAGGCGGCGCGCCGGGCGGGCGCCCACGACTTCGTCGTCGCCCTGCCGCAGGGCTACGACACACCGCTCGGTCCGGGAGGCCTGGGCCTGTCCGGTGGCCAGCGCCAACGCCTGGCCATCGCGCGCACCCTGCTGCGCGACCCCGCCGTCGTGGTCCTCGACGAACCGACCATCGGCCTGGACGCCGCCAGCGAGCGCGCGGTGGTCGACTCGCTCGACGCTCTGCTGCGCGACCGCACCACGGTCCTCATCACGCACTCGCTGCGGCTGGCGCGCCGGGCCCACCACGTGGTCGTGCTGGACGGCGGGCGCGTCGCCGAGCAGGGCAGACCAGACGAACTCGTCGCAGGACACGGCCATTTCCGCCGGCTCGCGGCCGCACAGGGGATGGCTTCCCCGCCTCGCCTGCCCGCGCCGGCCGACGTGGCCCTGCGGCAGCTGAACGTCCTGCTCGACCCGGACGCCGTCGCCGAGGCGCTGCACGACCAGCTAAAAGGCCACCTGACGGTCGAGGGCGTGTCGGTGCGCTACGTCCGCTACAAGCCGGGCACGAACGTCGTCGTCGACTACGACGTCACCGCATCGGGCGGCAACCACCGCGTGGTGCTGATGGCTGCCGCCGACCGCGACCTCGCCAAGCGCGCCGCCCGCCCGGCAAGCGTCGCGCTGGCCGAGAAGGTGACGGAACGCATCCCCGCGGGCGCGCCTCCCCTGGCGTTCCTTCCGGCGCTCGACGTGCTGCTGCAGTGGCTGCCGCTGGACGTGTGGCTGCCCGCGTTCGCCGAGACGCCCGACGACCTGGCCAGGCGGGCCGGCGTGGACGTTCCCGTGGCGACGCAGCCCCGCCTGCTGGCGTACAAGCCCCGCCGTCGCGCGGTGCTGCGCATGGGAGCGCATGTGCTCAAGCTCTACGCCGACGCTGACGCCTTCCGCTCGGCGGCACGGGCGCTGCTCGCCGGGCCGCGGCGGCCCGTCCTGACGGCAGCCCCGGCGGGCATGGACGCCGCACTGCAGGTGACCGCGCAGGAGGTGCTGTCGGGCGAGCCACTGCAGGACGCGGTCGCCGCTGCCGCGGAGGTGGGCGCGCTGCTTGCCGCGTTGCACGGCGCGCCGACGCGAGCGGTCGGTCGCCGACTCGACCCGCTGGTCGGCGCACGTCAGACGGCCGCAACGGTCGGGGCGCTCGTGCCCGAACTGGCCCCGCGCGTGGACCGGCTCGTCGCCCGCCTGGCGACCTTCACCCCGTCGGTTGGCGACGCGCTCTGCCACGGCGGCTTCCACGCGCGCCAGCTGCTCGTCACCCCCGACGGCCTCGCGGTGCTCGACTTCGACGAGATGGGCGTCGGCCGCGGCGCGCTCGTCCTCGCCACGTATGCGGCCCACCCGCTCGACGGTCGGAGCGTTGGTCTCGACCACGCCGAGGAGGTCCTGCACGGGCTTGTCGCGGGCTACGGTCGGCGGCCCCAGGACCTGGACTGGCACGTCGCCGTGGCGGTCCTGCGTCGCGCGGTGTTCCCCTTCCGCACCGCGCCCGCCGTCGACTGGCCCGAGCGGGTCGAGAGGATGGTCGGCACGGCGGAGGCGGCGCTCGCGCGGTGAGCCTGCTGTCCGTACGGGAACTCCAGCGGGCCCTGGCCGGCGCCGTGAGCGAGCCCGTCGTGGTCGAGGTGCTCAAGCACAAGCCGGGGCGCCGCCTCACCGTGCGGGCTGCGACCACGCGCGGGCCGGTGATCGCGAAGGCGTACGCCTCGCAGCGCGCACCGGCCGTGGCGGCTCGTGTGCGCGCGCTGGCCGGTGGGCCGCGAGAGCCACGGCTGCCGACCGTGTTGCACACCGACGCGGCGCTCGGCTTCGTGGTGCTCTCCGCGGTGCCCGGGCGGCCGCTGGGCGACTCGGTCGACGCCGAAGACGATCGCGCGTGCCGCGCGGTCGGTGCAGCGCTCGGCCGCTGGCACCGGGCGTGGCACGGTGCGCCACCCCCTGTCCTGCGTTCTCACACCGTGGAGGCGGAGCTCGCGACCCTCGCCGACCGAGCGGCTGCGGCGCCCTCGGGGATCAGCGCCGGTGTCCGAGCGCTCGCGCGCGCGCTTGACCGCCCGTGGGCGCGCACCACGGTCGTGCACCGAGATCTCTACGAGCAGCAGATCCTTGTCGCCGACCGCGTCGACCTCATCGACCTCGACAACGCCGCCGCTGCGCCACCAGAGCTCGACGTCGGCAACCTGCTCGCGCACCTTCAGCTGCGTGGCGCCCGCGATACGACTGGCAGCGCGATCCTCGACGGCTACCGACAGGCCGGCGGGGAGCTCGACGACGTCCGGCTGCGGCAGTGCACGGCGCTCGCCCGGTTGCGCCTCGCCTGCATCCACTCCGAGCCGGCGCTGCTCACCCCCTTCTAGTAGGAGCTCCTTCTCCTGAGCTGCCAGCTCCTGCGACAGCAACGTACATCGAGCGATGTACGTACGATGACCCCTATGCAGCAGACACAGATCTACCTCGGTGAGCGGGAGCTCGAATGCCTCGACCGTGCCTCGCAGCGCACGGGCGCGTCGCGATCGGAGCTCATCCGCCGCGCCGTCCGCGAGCAGTACGGCGAGCCGGACTTTGACGCTCGCCGCGCGGCGCTGCGGGCAAGCGCCGGCGCCTGGAAGGATCGCACGTTCACCGGCGCCGAATACGTGGAGGCGATCCGCGGCGACCTCGACGAGCGCCTGCGCAAGCTCGGTATCGAGTGAGGTCGCTGGACACGACGGTCGCGATCGACCATTTGCGCGCCCAGGCGCCAGCCAGGCAACTGCTCGAACGGCTGCTGGCGGACCGGGTGAGGATCGTGGCCATCGAGGTTGTGCGGTTCGGGATCCTCGCTGTGCTGTGGCCCGGGGAGTCCGAGCGCACCGAGCGACTCTTCGCCGGCCTTGACCTCCTGCCCGTCACGGAGCAGATCAGCCGGGCTGCCGCCGAACTCGCGCGCGTCGCTACAGGTCGAGTCACGGCGGGATCGATGCGGTCGACTACCTCATCGCGTCGACCGCCACGCTGTTCGACGCGCCCCTGCTCACCACGAACGTGCGCAACTTCCCGATGTTCGAAGAACTGGAACCGCCGTCCTGACGGGAAGCGCGGGACACGGTTAGCTTCGCCGTCGGTTGAACCAGCACGCAGATGGCCGCGTAGAGCAGGACGGGCGGCTGCGACCGGGACGTGCCACGTTCGTAACAGCCGGGACGTGGGCCGGTTACAGGCGGCAGGCAGTCTCGTCGGTGATGCACCCGGACGGCGCGACCGCGCAGCTCCCGATCGTATCCGGCGGGCGCGCCGCGTGCACCCCCGCCGGCGGCGCGGCGTCCGTTGCGGCTCAGCCGGCGCCCCCTGTCCGGGGGCCGATCGCCCTGCCCACCTGGGGCACCGTGCACCGCCGTAGGTCTCCCCTCGCCCGCCGACCGTGCAGACCGTGGCCGGCGGACACCCGGGCCGGGCGCGGAGGTCGCCTGTGGCCTGCGGCTTGCCAAAAGGTCAGCAACGCCTGACCGTGCGACGACAGCAATGTCTCCCCGCCGGGCATTCCCCTACCCCGGTCTGCCGCCGCACCCTGCTGGTGCACGGCTGGAAACCCAGCGGGCTGGCGCGGGAGGGCACATACATGGCGGATCTCGACCCGGGCACGACGCTGCGGGCCCAGCTTCCTGAGCCCCGCCGCTGCCCTGCGGCAGGCAGGACGCCCTCGGCGACGGCGCCCGCAGCGACGTCCGAGTCGTTCGCCGCGCTGTTCGCCACTTTCCACGCCGAGGCGCTGCGGCTGGCCTACCTGCGGTGCGGGGACGCCCACGGCGCCGAGGACGCGGTGTCGGAGGCGTTCGCGCGGGTGTGGCGGCGCTGGCGCAGCGGCGGCGTGTCTCAGCCCCGCGCCTACCTGCGCCGCGCGGTGGTCAACGAGGTCAACTCACGCTTCCGCCGGCTGGCGCGGCAGCGCCGTGAGGCGGCCAGGCGCTGTGGCGACCAGCGCGGCCCCCGCTCGGCCGACGACCAGCTGGCCGACGGCGACGCGCTGTTCCAGGCCCTGCGGGCCCTGCCCCGGCGCCAGCGCAGCGCGGTGGTGCTGCGCTTCTACGCCGACCTGTCCGAGCGTGACGCCGCCGAGGTCATGGGCGTCAGCGTCGGCACGGTCAAAAGCAGCGTGTCGCGCGGCCTGCAGCGCCTGCGCGCCATGCTCGCAGTTGAGATGGTTCCAGGTGGGCAGCAAGCCTCCCGGGACGGGCGCGCACCGCGGCACGCGAGGGGGCGCAACGGCGCGACGTAACGGCGCCGTAACCCGCGCCGAGGGCGCGGGAAACAACGCCCCTGCATGCTTTCGGTGCAAACAGAGCATCCATACTGCCGGAGCAGGCATGCCGCCCGACCGCGAACGCCGCGTACCCGTCGCGACGTTGCCGCGCCCGACCGACGCTGTGGACGTGACCGATGTCGCCGACACGCCCGGCCCGCCGGCCGGGCAGTTCACCATTGGCATCGAAGAGGAGTTCCACCTCGTCGACCCGGTGACCCGCAGCCTGACGCCCGACGCCGAGCTGGTGTTGTCCGGCAGGACCTGGGACGAGCGGGTCGTCGCCGAACTGCAGCGGTCGATGATCGAGACACGCACCGGGGTCTGCCGCACGCTGGGGCAGCTGCGCGACCAGCTGGTGGACCTGCGCCGGGAGTTGATCGCGGCGGCCGGCGAGGTCGAGCGCTGGGTCGTCGCGGCCGGCACGGTGCCGTCGTTCGACTGGCGGCAGCAACGCATCACACCCGACCCACGCTTTGAGCGCATGGCGCACGACTTCCAGCACGTCGCCCGCGAGCAGCTCATCTGCGGCTGTCAGACCCACATCGGCATCGACGACCCGGAGGTCGCCATCCAGGTCATGAACCGGGCCCGGGGATGGCTGCCGACGCTGTTGGCGTTGTCGGCCAGCTCCCCGTACTGGGCGCAGGTGGACACCGGCTACGCCAGTTACCGGGCGGCGCAGTGGCGGCGGTGGCCAACCGCCGGGATGCCTCAGCAGTTCGAATCCCGCGCCGCCTACGACACGATCGTCGAGACGCTGGTCGCCGTGGGCGTGATCGCCGATCCCGGAATGCTGTACTGGGACGTCCGCCCCTCGGACCGCCACCACACCCTGGAGTTCCGCATCCCCGACGCCTGCCCGACCGTCGACGAGGTCGTGCTCCAGGCGGGGCTGGCCCGGGCCATCGCCCGCACCTGCCACGACGAGGTGACCAGCGGCGCGCCGCCGTCGCCGGTCCCCTGGGAGCTGCTGAACCTGGCCGCCTGGCAGGCGGCTCGCTTCGGGCTCACCGGCGCCCTGGTCGACGTGCAAGCCGGGCGCACCGTGTCCGCCGGCGAACGGGTCCGCCAGCTGCTGGCCTACGTGCGGCCGGCGTTGGAGGAAGAGGGCGACTGGGAGGAGATCGCGTCCCTGATCGAAGCCCTCCTGCTCGGGGGGACCTCGTCGGAGCGCCAGCGGCGGGCCTACACCAGGCGGGGACGGGCCGAGGACGTCGTCGACCACCTGGTGGCCGAGACCGGTCAGGACGTGACGTGACGCAGCCGACGTCCGCCGGCCCGAGCCCGAGGCGGTAGCGGGCCATGTGCGGCATCGGTGGCGAGCTGCGGACCGACGGCGGGCGGCCCGACCTGGCCGCGGTCGATCGCATGACCGCGGCGCTGTCGCACCGTGGGCCCGACGGCGAGGGCGCCTGGAACCGGGGCGGGGTGGCGCTCGGCCACCGCCGCCTGAGCATCCTCGACCTCAGCGAGCGCGCGGCCCAGCCCATGACCGACGAGCAGCTGGGCCTGACGATCGTCTACAACGGCCTGGTCTACAACTACGAGGAGCTGCGCCGCCGGCTCCAGTCCGAAGGCATGCAGTTCCGCTCCGACAGCGACACCGAGGTGCTGCTCAAGGCCTACCACGCGTGGGGGCCGTCGTTCGTCGAGCGGCTCAACGGGATGTTCGCCTTCTGCCTCGCCGAGCACGCCAGCGGCCGGCTGCTGCTGGCCCGGGACCGGCTGGGCATCAAGCCCCTGTACCTGTCGCGCTCCCCGGGGCGGCTACGGTTCGCCTCCAGCCTGCCGGCCCTGCTGGCCGCAGGCGACGTCGACACCGCGGTCGACCCGGTGGCGCTGCACCACTACCTGACCTGGCACGCGGTCGTGCCCGCCCCGCGCACCATCCTGGCCGGCGTGCGCAAGCTGGCGCCGGCCACGCTGCTGACCGTCGAGTGCGACGGCGCCGAGCGCCAGCACCTCTATTGGGAGCCCACGTTCGTCCGACGGCCCGACCGCGCCGACTGGTCGGCCGGCGACTGGGCCGACGCCGTGCTCGCCGCCCTGCGCACGGCGGTGGCGCGCAGGCTGGTGGCGCACGTGCCCGTGGGCGTCCTGCTGTCGGGCGGGCTGGATTCCAGCCTGATCGTCGGCCTGCTGGCCGAAGTGGGCCAGCGCGGGCTCGCCAGCTTCTCGGTGGGCTTCGAGCAGGTGGAGGGCGCATCAGGCGACGAGTTCCACTACTCGGACCTGGTGGCACGTACCTTCGGCACCGACCACCACCGCATCCGGGTGCCCGCCGACAGGCTGCTGGAGGCGCTGGCGGACGCGGTCGCCGCGATGAGCGAGCCTATGGTCAGCCACGACGTGGTCGGCTTCTACCTGCTCGGCCAGGAGGTCGCCGCCCAGCGCAAGGTCGTGCAGTCAGGCCAGGGCGCTGACGAGGTCTTCGCCGGCTACCACTGGTACCCGCCGATGACCGCCCCCGACGCCGACGTCGACACCTACGTCCGCTGCTTCTTCGACCGGGACCACGCCCAGATGGGCGAGGTGGTCGCGCCCGACTACCTGCTCGACGCCGACCCCAGCCGGACGTTCGTCGAGCGCCACTTCGCCGCCGACGGCGCCGCCACCGCCGCGGACCGGGCGCTGCGCCTGGACACGACCGTCATGCTCGTCGACGACCCGGTCAAGCGCGTCGACAACATGACCATGGCGTGGGGACTGGAGGCCCGCGTGCCCTTCATGGACCACGAGCTGGTCGAGCTCGCCGCCGTCTGCCCGCCCGAGCTGAAGGTGGCAGATGGCGGCAAGGCCGTGCTCAAGCGAGCCGCCAGGGGGCTGGTCCCCGACGCCGTCATCGACCGTCCGAAGGGGTCCTTCCCGGTGCCGGCGCTGACCCACCTCGAGGGCCCCTACCTCGATCTGGTGGTCGACGCCCTACGCGCGCCCGAGGCCAAGGCCCGCGGACTGTTCCGCAAGCAGTACGTCGACCGCCTCGTCGCTGACCCCAACGCCGAGATGACGCCGCTGGGCGGCAACAAGCTGTGGCAGCTGGGCCTGCTGGAGCTGTGGCTCCAGAGCCACGGGGTGCGCCCGTGAACGCCGAGGCGGCTGCGTCGGCCAACAGCGAGGAGCTCCCTGGGGCGGGGCTCGACGATCCCTACCTGGCGATCATCGTCGACGCCGCCCGCCGACGCGGCATCGCGGTCGCGGTGCTGGACGCCGAACACGGCTACCTGCGGCTGGAACGCGACGGCCGCAGCGTGGTGACCCGCGGGTCGCTGTCGGAGCTGACCTCGGCGGTGGCCATGAGCCGCTGCGACGACAAGCAGGTGACCCACCGGGTGCTGTCGGCGGCGGGGCTGGCGGTTCCGCGGACTCGGCCGGCCAGCTTCGACCCTGCCGACGAGCACTTCCTGCAGGCGGTCGGCCGACTCGTCGTCAAGCCCGCCCGCGGTGAGCAGGGAGAGGGCGTCACGGTCGGGGTGGCCAGCGCCGACGAGCTGGCGCGGGCCCGGGAGGCGGCGCGAGCCGTCTGCCCGCGGGTCCTGCTCGAACAGTTCGTCGAGGGTCAGGACCTGCGGGTCGTGGTGATCGACCACCAGGTCGTGGCGGCCGCGGTCCGCCGCCCCGCGGAAGTGGTGGGCGACGGACAGTCGACCATCCGCCAGCTCGTCGAGCGCCGCAACGCCCAGCTGCAGGCCCGCAGCGGCGGTGAGCTGACGCTGCCGCTGGACGACCACACCGCGGCGGCGGTGCGCGACGGCGGGCACGATCTCGACGACGTGCTGGCCCGCGGCGAGCGCCTGGCGGTGCGGCGCACCGCGAACCTGCACACCGGCGGCACCATGCACGACGTCACCGACCGGTTGCACCACCGGGTCGCCGACGCCTGCGTGCTCGCCAGCCGGGCCCTGGACATCCCGGTGGTGGGCCTGGACCTGATCGTTCCCTCGGTCGACGGCGCCGACCACGTGTTCATCGAGGCCAACGAGCGGCCCGGGCTGGCCAACCACGAGCCGCAGCCCACCGCCGAGCGCTTCATCGACCTGCTGTTCCCGCAGACCGCCGCGGAGACCCGGGAGAGGGCGGCGGCGCAGCCGCCGCCGGCGGGCGGGGATCCGAGGGAGAGGGCGGCGGCGCAGCCGCCGCCGGCGGGCGGGG
>DASZOD010000192.1:0-8722 GCA_035550935.1 Egibacteraceae bacterium
GGCCCGCGCCTCGCGCCGCGCCGGCGCCTGCAGCAGGACCTCGCGCGGGCGCTCGCAGACCGCCGGGTCGCCGCCCTGAGCCGCGACCATCGCCGCCAGCCGCTGCAGAGCGGCGCCGGACTCCCAGCAGCGGCGCAGGTCACGCCGGGCCTCCTCCAGCTGCTGGGGGCCGACGTCGGCGGTCCGGGCTGCGGCCAGCCCGAGCGCGGCCAGCTCCAGCGCCACCAGCGCCAGACGGCCCGCCGGGGGGCTGCCGGCAGCCAGCAGGCTGACGGCCTCGGTCACCTCCAGGGCGTTGCCGACCGCCCGGCCCAGCGGCTGGCCCATGTCGGTGACCAGGGCGACGCAGCGGCGCCCGGCCTCCCGGCCGATGGCGACGCACAGGCGGGCCAGCTCGGCCGCCGCCCCCCGGGTGGGCATGAAGGCGCCGTCGCCGGCCTTCACGTCCAGGACGATGGTCGACGCGCCGGCCGCCAGCTTCTTGGCCATGACGCTCGACGCGATCAGCGCCCGGCAGGCCACGGTGGCGGTGACGTCGCGCAGGGCGTACAGGGCCTTGTCGCCGGGGACCAGGCGCTCGCTCTGGGCGGCCACGACACAGCCGGCCTGGCCGGCGACGCGCAGCAGCTCGTCGGGCGCCAGGTCGACGCGCAGCCCGGGGATCGACGCGAGCTTGTCGACCGTGCCGCCGGTGTGGCCCAGCCCCCGCCCCGACAGCTTCACGACGCGCGCGCCGGCGGCGGCGAGCAGCGGCGCGACCAGAAGGGTGGTGGTGTCGCCCACGCCGCCGGTGGAGTGCTTGTCGACCGTGGGGCCGGGCAGCGCCGACAGGTCGAGGCGCTGGCCGCTGTCGACCAGCGCCCCGGTCAGCGCGCGAGCCTCGTCGTCGCTGAAGCCGTTGAGGACGCCGGCCATGAGCAAGGCGCCCATCTGGCCCTCGGCGACCGTCCCATCCAGGTACCCGGCGACGAGCCAGGCGATCTCCTCGGCGTCGAGCTCGCCGCCGTCGCGTTTGCGGGCGACGAGGTCGACGGCCCTCACGAACGGGCGGTGGCGCAGTCCACGCAGCGCACCGACAGCGGCCGGGCCTCCAGCCGTGCCTCGGGGATCTGCCTGCCGCAGTCGACGCAGGTCCCGTAGGTGCCCTGGTCCATGCGCTCCAGCGCCGCGTCGACCTCGGCCAGCCGCTCGCGGGCCTTGTCGATGAACGCCAGCATCTCGCTGCGTTCGGCGGACGCCGCGGCCGAGTCGGCGAAGTTGGCGTCAATACCTGGGATCCGCTCGACCTTCTCGCTGTCGGGGTCGGCGCCGTAGCCGCGCAGCTCGTCGACGACCGAGGCGCGCTCGTTCTCGAGCTCCTTGCGGAGTCGGGACTGCAGTTCAGGCGTCATGCCGGTCAAGCTCCTTCAGCGCATCGATGTCGCGGTCAGGACGGGCTTCAGAGGGGGATCCGCCGGCCGGGACGCGCGCGGTCGCGCGGGGGTGGGCGCGCTCGTAGACCGAGCGCAAGCGGGCTCGGCTGACCAGGGTATAGACCTGGGTGGTGTTCACACTCGCATGGCCGAGCAGTTCCTGCACGACGCGCACGTCGGCGCCGTGGTCGAGCAGGTGTGTGGCGAACGAGTGGCGCAGCGTGTGCGGCGAGACCGTCTCGGCCAGGTCGACGGCGTCGGCGTGCTTCTTGATGATCTTCCATCCTCCCTGCCGGGTCAGCCGTCCGCCCCGTCGGTTGCAGAACAGCGCGGGCGACCGGGGCGCGAAGGCCGGCCGGCCTCGTACCAGCCAGCCGTCGACCGCATGGCGCGCCACCCGCCCAAGCGGCACGACGCGTTCCTTGTCGCCCTTGCCCACACAGCGCACGGTCCGGGCCTCGGTGTCGACGTCGTCGACGTCGAGGGCGATCAGCTCGGAGATGCGCAGCCCGGTGGCGTACAGCAGCTCGAGCATGGCCCGGTCGCGCAGGGCGACCGGACCCTCGCCGGCGGGAGCCGCCAGCAGTCGCTCCACCTGCTCGAGCGTGAGCGCCCTGGGCAGCGAACGGCCGAGGCGTGGGCCCGAGACCTGGCCGCTGGGATCCTGCTCGCTGAGCCCTTCGCGCACGAGGAACTTGTGCAGCCCTCGGACCGCCACGAGGGTTCGCGCCACGGTGGCTGGGGCGTAGGGCCTGCCGTCGGCGGTGCGCCGCTCGCGGATCCACGCCACGAACCCGGCCAGGTCCTCGGCTCGGGCGTCGAGCGGGCCGTGCAGGCCCGCAGCGCGCAGGTAGGTGCCATACAGCGCCAGGTCCCGCCGGTAGGCCGCCAGGCTGTGGGGTGACAGGCCGCGCTCCACCGCCAGGTAGTCCAGATAGCGGTCGGCGAGTCGAGGTAGTGCCACGGGGACTGCACACCTCCTCGCCTGGGCATCCGCGCGACGCCCGAGGAGTCCTCACCGCAGGCCGATCGCCACCTCCAGCGACGTGGGCTCGAGCCCGTGGGCGTCGGCGACTCCGGCGTTGGTCACGGCGCCGGCAGCGACGTTGATGCCGGCCGCGAGGCCAGGGTCGTCGCTGGCCGCCTGCCTGAGGCCGACTCCGGCGACCTTCACCACGTACGGCAGGGTGGCGTTCGTCAGCCCGTAGGTGGAGGTACGCGGCACCGCCCCGGGCATGTTGCCCACGCAGTAGTGTACCACCTGGTACTTGACATAAGTAGGGTCGTTGTGGGTGGTCACCCGGCTGGTGTCGGCGCAGCCGCCCTGGTCGATCGAGATGTCGACCAGCACGGCCCCGGGCCGCATCGAGGCGACCATCTCCTCGGCGATGACCACGGGGGCGCGCGCGCCGGGGATGAGGACCGCGCCGATGACCAGGTCCGCCCTGGTGACCTGCTCCTCGATGGTCAGCCGGTTCGACGTCAGCGTGACGATCTTGCCCAGATGGACCGAGTCGACGTAGCGCAGCTTGCCGACGTCGAGGTCGAGGATCGTGACGTTGGCCTCCATGCCCGCGGCGATCCAGGCGGCGTTGCGCCCGGCGGTCCCGGCACCGATGACGACGACCTTGGCCGGCAGCACGCCGGACACGCCGCCCATGAGCACGCCCCGCCCGCCGCGAGGTCGGTGCAGCTCCTGCGCGCCCACGTGGGGGGCCATGCGCCCGGCGACCTCGCTCATGGGGGCCAGCAGCGGCAGGCTGCCGTCGGGCGCGAACACCGTCTCGTAGGCCACCGCCGTGCAGCCCGACGCGACGAGCGCCTCGGTCAGCGGCCGCGACGCGGCCAGATGCAGGAAGGTGAACAGCGTGAGGTCGTCGCGCAACAGCGCGAACTCGGCCTCGACGGGCTCTTTGACCTTGAGCACCAGCTGGGCGTCGCCCCAGACGTCTGCGGCGTCGCCCACGATCGAGGCGCCCGCCCGCCGGTAGTCGTCGTCGTCGAGCGCCGAGCCCTCGCCGGCGCCCGCCTGCACGAGCACGTCGTGGCCCTCGTGGCTCAGCTCCCGCACCCCCGCCGGCGTGATCGCGACGCGGTACTCGGCTTCCTTGACCTCCCTGGGGACGCCGATCCTCACCGCAGTGCCTCCCCGCCGCTGTCGACCGCCCCAGGAGTCTAGAGACCCCGGCCGGCGGCGACCGGTCAGGCCGGGCGCGCGGGCTGTGTCGGCTTCCTGACCGGTGCGGTAGCACAGGCGACACACCAGAGGCGGCGCGCGCGGGGTGTCGGCTTCCTGACCGCTGCGGTAGCACAGGCGACACACCAGAGGCGGCGCGGGCGGGTGTGTCGGCTTCCTGACCGGTGCGGTAGCCCAGGCGACACACCCAGTGGGTCAACGGCGACCGGTCAGGCGCCGAGCCGCTGGCGCGCCAGCAGCAGCCCGATGACCGTCTTGGCGTCGCTGACCTCTCCCCGCGCCGCCATGGCGGCCGCATCGCGCAGCGGCAGCCGCACGACCTCCAGGTCGGCCTCCTCGGCTTGGGGGGTGAAGCCGTCGGGAGCCTCGGCGGCGCGCAGGCCGCTGGCGAGGTAGACCCGGGTCGACTCGTCGGTCCACCCGGCGGAGTTGTGGAAGGTGACGAGCTCGACGAGCCGGTCGGCGCTCAGCCCGACCTCCTCGGCCAGCTCGCGGCGGGCGGTGTCGGCGGGAGGCTCCCCGGAGACGTCCAGCTTGCCGGCCGGCAGCTCCAGCAGGTAGTCGCCCACCGCGTGGCGGTAGTGGCGCACGAGCACGACCGAGCCGTCGTCGTCGACGGGGACGATCGCCACCGCGCTGGGGTGCTCCACCACCTCCCGCTCGGCGCTGTCCCCGCCGGGCATGCGCACCCGGTCCACCCGCACCCGCGACAGTTGGCCGTCGTAGGCGAGCGTGCTGGACTCCACCTCGTAGGGGCTCATCGGCCTCCCCGTTCGTCACCGCGTCCGGCTCCGGCGGCGCAGCCGGGCCGACTCTGCCGGTGCAGGCTATCCGTCCGCTCAGACAGGTGAAGCCGTCGCCGTTTGCGGGCACCGTGGACGGTGATGGGCGACCCGACAGCCACCGACCCTCCCGTCGAGTCTCCCGACGAGCCCGCCGTCCGGCGCCACGGACGGCGGTTGGCGGTCGGCATCGTAGGCGGACTGGTAGTGCTGGTCGGTCTGGTCCTGATGCCCCTGCCCGGTCCCGGGCTGCTCGTCGTCCTCGCCGGCCTGGCCATCCTGGCCAGCGAGTTCGCGCCGGCCGCCGCCGCGCTGCACTGGCTGCGCGGCCGGGCCCGCGGCAGCTTCGAGCGTTTCCGCCGCTGGCGGCGCGGCGGTGGGGGTGCGACGCACTCCTGAGCGTCGCCACCCGGCCGGGGCGCAGACCAGCGGGCCTCGCCGGCGCGACCGGAGGCGTACAGTTGCCTGCCGTGGGCGCGAAGGACGGGAGCGCTGTGGCTCTGCCGGTGATCGTCGGGCTGAACGCGGTGATCGTCGCGGTCACCGGCGGCGTCCCGCGGATCCTGACGGTCAAGCGCGCCGGGCACGTGCTGGCGGCGTCTGAGCGCCGTGGCGGGGAGCCCGTCGACAGCCTGCCGTTCGGCCCGCTCGACCCGGAGGGCGACAGGACCCTGGAGCTCGGGGTGCGCCGCTGGGTACGCGAACAGACCGGCCTGGAGCTGGGCTACGTCGAGCAGCTGTACACGTTCGGCGACCGCCACCGCGACCCGGCCGCGGCGGCCCGGGTCCTGTCGGTGGCCTACCTTGCGCTGGTGCGCGAGGGCCGCACCGCGGGCACCGGCGGGGCCGCCTGGCGCAACTGCTACGACTACTTTCCCTGGGAGGAGTGGCGCGGCGGCCGTCCCGACACGATCGACGACTGCATCGCGCCGGCGATCGAGCGCTGGATCCAGGCCGCCGGCCCCGCCACCGCCCGCACGCGCCGGGAGCGCGCCGCGATCGCGCTGGGCATGGCCGGAGCCCCGTGGGACGGCGAGCGGGTCCTGGAGCGCTACGAGCTGCTGTACGAGGCGGGCCTCGTCGCGGAGGCCACCCGGGCGGGGACGGCCGGGGGCGCGGCGCTGCCCGGGCGCATGATGGCGGCCGACCACCGCCGCATCCTCGCCACCGCGCTGGGGCGGCTACGCGGCAAGCTGCGGTACCGGCCGGTGGTGTTCGAGCTGCTGCCCCCCACCTTCACCCTGCTGCAGCTGCAACGCGTCGTCGAGGCCCTCGCTGGGGTGCGGCTGCACAAGCAGAACTTCCGCCGGCTGGTCGAGCGCGGCCGCTTGGTGGAGGGCACCGGCAGGCTCCACAACGGGACCGGAGGGCGTCCGGCCGAGCTGTTCCGCTTCCGTCGCGAGGTCCTGCGCGAGCGGCCCGCTCCGGGGGTGGGGCTGCCGGAGCTGCGGCCCGCCCAGCTGGCCAGTCGATCCCAGCCTGGCTGACACGCTTGACCGCCCGGGTGCGCGGCCGTAGGATCGGCTACCTGTAATACTCACCCTGAGCATATGAAGCTCCAACCCCCGGGGGACGGCCGTGCCCAGCCTCAAACGCAGCCCCTCAGGCCCGGCGCGCCGCTGGCAGGCGGCGGTCCCGCGCGCGGAGTGGGCCGTGCACGCCCCGCTGATCGCGGCCATCGACGACCTAAAGCGCCGCCGCAACGCCGTCGTGCTGGCACACAACTACCAGACCCCGGAGATCTTCCACGGCGTCGCCGACCTCACCGGGGACTCGCTGGCCCTGGCCCGCCAGGCCGCCAGCAGCGACGCCGACGTCATCGTGCTGGCCGGCGTCCACTTCATGGCAGAGACCGCCAAGCTGCTCAACCCCGACCGCACCGTGCTCATCCCCGACCGGCAGGCCGGCTGCTCGCTGGCCGCGTCGATCACCGCCGACGACGTCCGCCTGCTGCGCCAGCGCCACCCGGGCGTGCCGGTCGTCACCTACGTCAACACCTCCGCCGCGGTCAAGGCCGAGTCCGACATCTGCTGCACCTCCGCCAACGCCGTCGAGGTGGTCGAGTCCCTGGGCACCGACCGGGTGGTCTTCCTGCCCGACGAGTACCTTGCCCGCCACGTCGCCGGCCAGACCGACGTGCAGGTGATCGCCTGGCGCGGCCACTGCGAGGTGCACGAGCGCTTCTCCCCCGAGGACCTGCGAGCCCTGCGGGCGGCGGCACCGGGCGTCGAGATCATCGCCCATCCCGAGTGCCCGCCGGACGTGCTAGCCGAGGCCGACTTCGTCGGCTCGACGTCGGGGATGATCCGCCACGTCGCCGACCGCCGCCCGCGGCGGGTGGTGCTCGTCACCGAGTGCTCGATGAGCGACAACGTCGCCGTGGAGTTCCCCGAGGTGGAGTTCCTGCGGCCCTGCAACCTGTGCCCGCACATGAAGCGCATCACCCTGCCCAAGATCCTGCGCGCACTGGAACGCCTCGAGCACGAGGTCCACGTCCCCCCCGAGACGGCCGTGCCTGCCCGGCGGGCCGTCGAGCGCATGCTGGCGGTGGGCGCGACGGCCGCGCCGGTCGGGGCGCCAGAGCGCGGGGCGTGACCGCGACCAGACGGTCGACGGTCGACGAGGTCGTCGCCACCGAGGTCGCGGTCGTCGGCGGCGGCGCCGCCGGGCTGACCGTGGCGGCACAGGCCGCGCCACGCCAGGTCACCGTGCTGACGGCGACCGCGCTGGGGGCGGGTGGTGCCAGCCCGCGAGCTCAGGGCGGCATCGCCGCCGCGGTCGGCGCCGACGACGCCCCCGCCCGCCACGCGACGGACACGCTGGCGGTCGCGAGCGGCCTGGCCGACCCCGCGGCCGTCGGGCTGCTCGCCGCCGAGGGGCCCGGTCGCATCAGCTGGCTGCTCGAGCTCGACGCCCGCTTCGAGCGGGCCGCCGGCGGGGCGCTGCACACCGCGCGCGAGGCCGGCCACAGCCGCCGACGGGTGGTCCACGCCGGGGGCGACGCGACCGGCCGGGAGCTCATGCGGGTCCTGGCCGACGCCGTGGCCCGCACGCCGGCGGTCAGCGTCGTCGAGGGCGCCAGGGCCCAGCACCTGGTGGCCGCCGACGGCGGCGCCGTGTGCGGGGTCCTGGCGACCCGTCCCGACGGTCGCCTGGTCTACTACGCGGCCAGAGCCGTGGTCCTGGCCACGGGCGGGATCGGCCACCTGTTCAGCCACACCACCAACCCGCCGGAGGCCCGCGGGGACGGGCTGGCGCTCGCGCTCGGGGCGGGAGCGCGCCTGGCCGACCTCGAGTTCGTCCAGTTCCACCCCACCGCCTTGGCCGTGGGCGCCGACCCCATGCCGCTGCTGACCGAAGCGGTGCGGGGCGAAGGCGCCGTCCTGGTAGACGCGACCGGCCGGCGCTTCCTCGCCGACCGCCACCCCGACGCGGAGCTCGCCCCACGCGACGTGGTCGCCCGGGCGATCTCGGCCCGGCTGGGCGCCGGGCACCGGGTCTTCCTCGACCTGACCGCCGTGCCCGGCCTGCCCGAGCGCTTCCCCACCCTGGTGGCGTCCTGCCGGCGACACGGCCTTGACCCGGGGTCGCACCCGGTGCCGGTGGCCCCCGCGGCCCACTACCACATGGGCGGGATCGCGGTCGACACCCGGGGGCGCACGTCGGTGCCCGGCCTGTGGGCCTGCGGGGAGGTGGCCTGCGCCGGCACGCACGGGGCCAACCGGCTGGCCAGCAACTCCCTGCTGGAGGCGATCGTGTTCGGCTCCAGGGTGGCCGCCGACCTGGGCGCCGCGCTGGACGAGGGGCCGGCCCGTCCGCTGGCAGCGCTCCGCCCGCCACGGATGCCCGCCCAGCCACCGCGCCCCGACCCGGCCGCGTTCGCCGCCCTGCGCGCGCTGATGTGGCAGCGGGTGGGGCTGCGGCGCGACGCCGCCGGACTGAGCCACGCCTGCCGGCGGCTGGCGCGCCTGTGCCGAGACGAGCCGGGGCTGCGGCCGCTGGCCACCGTCGCCCGGCTCGTCGCCGCGGCCGCGCTGGCGCGGCGGGAGAGCCGCGGCGCGCACTGGCGCGCCGACCACCCGCGGACGCTGCCTTCGTGGCGGCGTCGGCTGTACGCGAGCGCCACGCCGCAGGGCGCGCCGCGGCTGGCGGTGGGACCGCTGCTGGGGCAACGCGCCGCGTGACCGCGTCCCCGGGACCGCCGCCGCGGCTGCTGTACGAGCCGCTGCTGCGGCGGGGCCTTGAGGAGGACCTGGGCGTGGCCGGTGACCTCACCACCGACGCGGTGGTCCCCGCGGGCGCTCAGGCCTCCGGGGCGCTCCAGGCGGGGG
>DASZOD010000193.1:0-6931 GCA_035550935.1 Egibacteraceae bacterium
GGGGGCAGCCGCCGGGCCCAGCGGGGGGTGCGCACGGTCATCGCCAGGACCACGCCCTCAGGCGGCGGGGTCGGCACCGGGCTGGCGCCCGGCGGACCGGCAGTGGGGAAGCGTGCAGACACGGGCGTGCATTGTGTCCCGCGGGCGGCGCCAAGTCACGCAGGCTCGACGTGCGCGCCAGGCAGACAGCTCGTGCACGGACCCGGCAGCGCGGGTAGACCGAAGCCCGGGACCGTCCGCTGCAGGAAGGCTGCCAGATGACCACCCGGCCCGCCACGGTCGGGGCGCTGCGCGCGTCCGGCTACCCAGATCGCACGGTCAAGCAGGAGATCGCGGCCAACGCCGCGGCCCGGCTGCGCGTGGGGGCACCGGTCGTCGACGGGCTGGTGGGCTTCGACCAGACCGTGCTGCCGGCCCTGGAGACCGCGCTGCTCGCCGGCCACGACCTCATCCTGCTGGGCGAGCGGGGCCAGGCCAAGAGCCGGATCCTGCGCGCGCTCGTCGGCCTCCTCGACGAGGAGATCCCGGTCGTCGCCGGAAGCGAGACCAACGACCACCCCTACCACCCGTTCTCACCGTACGCGCAGGCGCTGGTCGACGAGCACGGCGACGACACCCCGATCACCTGGCTGGGGCGCCAGGAGCGCTTCGCCGAGAAGCTGGCCACGCCCGACATCGCGGTGGCCGACCTCGTTGGCGACGTCGACCCCATCAAGGTCGCCGAAGGGCGTTACCTGTCCGACGAGCTCACCGTCCACTACGGGCTCGTGCCGCGCCACAACCGCGGCATCGTCGCGATCAACGAGCTGCCCGACCTGGCCGAACGCATCCAGGTCGCGCTGCTGAACGTGATGGAGGAGCGAGACGTCCAGGTGCGCGGCTACTCGCTGCGGCTGCCGCTCGACCTGCTGGTCGTCGCCACCGCCAACCCGGAGGACTACACGAACCGCGGGCGCATCATCACCCCCCTCAAGGACCGTTTCGGCGCCGAGGTGCGCACCCACTACCCCCGGCGCCTGGCCGACGAGGTCGCCGTCATGCGCCAGGAGGCCCGGCTCATCGGGCGCGACGCCGACGTCTCGCTGCCCCCGGCGATCGTCCCCGGCTTCATGAGGGAGGTGCTGGCCGCGTTCACCCGGGCCCTGCGGCGCGCCCCCGAGGTGAACCAGCGCTCGGGAGTCAGCGTGCGCTTCTCGACCGGCAACTACGAGACGATCGCCGGCAGCGCCGTGCGCCGCGCGCTGCGCACCGGCGAGGAACGCGCCGTCGCCCGCCCCGCCGACCTCGCGCAGGTGCTGAGCGCGGGGATCGGCAAGGTGGAGTTCGAGACCTTCGAGGAGGGCCGCGAGTCCGAGGTGCTCGAACGGCTGCTGCGCCGCGCGCTGCTGGAGGTCTTCCGCCGCCGCACCGCGGGGGTCGACCTGTCAGGGCTGGTCGAGCGGTTCGACGGGGGCCTGGCGATCGAGACCGGCGACCTGGTCAGCGCCGAGGAGCTGCTGGGACAGCTCGACTCGGTGCCCGGCATGGCCAAGCTGCTGGCCGCGCTGGACGTCGAGGAGGAATCGCCGGCGCTGGCCGCTGCGGCGCTGGAGTTCGCGCTAGAGGGCCTGCACCTGTCGCGCAAGATCGACCGCACCGACGTGGGCCCGGCGGCCTACCGCTACGAGGGCGCCTAGCCATGCGCGTGCGCTACGGCCGCTGGACCGGGACCCAGGAGCCGTTCCCCGCGGAGGTCTCCGCCGACGAGGTCCTGGAGGAGATCGCCGACGAGCTGCTGGCCGGCGTCGGCGCGGACCAGGCTCTGCAGCGGCTCCTGCGCCGGGGCATGGCCGGGCGCGTCGGCGGGCTGGAAGCCCTGCGCCGACGCGTCGAGCAGGCTCGCCGCCGGGAGCTGTCGCGCATGGGGCTGGAGGCCCCCCTGCGGCGCGTCGCGGAGCAGCTGGAGGCGATCCTCGGCCGGGAGCGCACCGCGCTGGACTTCGACGCCTCCTCCGACGCCCCCGCCAAGCGAGCGTTCGTCGACGACCTGCCGCCAGACGTCGCCGCCCGGCTTGCGGCGCTGCAGGACTACCGCTGGACCGACCCGAGGGCCGGCGAGGACTTCCGCCGCCTGCTCGAGCAGCTGCGGCGGGACGTCGCCGAGGCCACCTTGGGCCGCTTGGCCGGCGCGCTGGGGTCGATGTCCGGTGACGATCTGCGACGGGTGCGCGAGCTGCTGGCCGACCTCAACGCCCTGGTCGCTGCCCGCGACCGGGGCGAGGAGCCCGACTTCGAGGCCTTCAAGGCCAAGCACGCAGACCTGCTGCCCGGCGACCCCGACAGTCTGGACGAACTGCTCGAGGAGCTCGCCCGCCGCATGGCGGCACTGAGCGCGCTCATGGCCGCTCTGGACCCCGATCAGCGCGCGCAGCTGGCGCAGATGGCCGAGCGGCTGCTGGGCGACTTGGACCTGTCGTTCGAGGCCGAGCAGCTGCGGCGGAACCTGCAGCGCCTGCATCCCGAACTCGCCTGGGACCAAGCGGTCCCCGGTGCGCTGCCGGAGGGCGCCCAGCCGGGCTCGTTGGCCGACACCGTCGACTGGGTCGAGCACCTGCGCTCCTTCGAGGACCTGGCCCGGGCGCTTCGCCAGGACTACCCGGGCGCCCGACTGGAGGACGTCAGCGAGGACGACCTGCGCCGGGCTCTGGGCGACGACGCCGTGCGCGACCTGCGGGCGCTGCGCGAGATCGAACGCATCCTCGAGGAGGCCGGCGCCGCCAGCCGCAACCGGGGACGCCTCGAGCTGACCGCCCGGGGCATCCGTCGGCTGGGGGAGCGGTCGCTGGCCAGGATCTACGACCGCGCCGTGGCCGGCGCGCTCGGCTCCCACCGGGCCCGGGGCGCCGGCGGGGACGGCGAGCTGACCGGCTCCAGCCGACCGCTGCGCTTCGGCGATCCCTTCCGCCTCGAGGTGTCCCGGACGCTGTTCAACGCGGTCGCCCGCGCCGGGCCGATCGCGCGCCCCCGCCCGTCTGCGGCCGACGCCCGTGCACGGTCGCGGCCGGCACTGCCGGTGGTGCGCCTGGCGCCCGAAGACTTCGAGCTGGCCGAGGCCGAGCGGCGGGTACGGGTCGCGACGGTGCTGCTGCTGGACATGTCGTTCTCCATGCCCCTGCGCGGCAACTGGGTGCCGGCCAAGCGGGTGGCGCTGGCGCTGCACTCGCTGGTGTCCTCCAAGTTCCCCGAGGACCGCTTCTACGTCGTCGGCTTCAGCGACTACGCGCGCCGCCTGCGACCCCGCGACCTGCTCGCCGCCGGGTGGGAACGGGTCTACGGCACCAACATGCAGCACGCCTTCATGCTCGCCCGGCGGCTGCTGGGCGCCCACCCCGCCAGCGAGCAGCAGGTGATCATGGTCACCGACGGCGAGCCCACCGCCCACCTCGAGGGGCAGACCGCACACTTCGCCTGGCCACCCGAGCCCACAACCCTGCGTCTGACGATGGCCGAAGCCCAGCGCCTGGCGCGGGCCGGCGCGACCCTGAACGTGTTCCTGCTCGACCACGACCCGGGCGCGGGGGCCTTCGTCGACAAGATGGTCCGGGTGGTCGGTGGACGCATCTTCTACCCCGACCTGGCCGAGCTGGGGCGCCTGGTCGTGCGCGACTTCCTGCAACGACGCCGCTAGCGAGGCGGTCGACGCTCAACGCGGCCATGACCTGACGAACGAAACCCCGCCCGGGCGGGTCGCATCGGGGGCGGTCGTCTCCCCGCTTGTCAGCGCGCCAGCCAGTCACCCGAGGCCACCCGAGGGCGACCGGTGGTCGGGCGGTTGTAGTACCAGACCCAGGCGTGCACCGGCGGGTCCAGCAGGCGGGCCAGCCGGCGCACGAACGCCGACCCGGTCGGGTCGGCCGGGTCGTAGCCCTCGAAGCGGTCGAGCCGCTCGAGCACCGCCCGGTCGGCGACCTCGTACAGCTCGCCGGTCACCGAGCCGTCGCCGGCGACCAGGCCCGGGAAGGCGCCCAGGTCCACCAGCGTCCCGCGCAGACGGCAGGGCCCCAGGTACGACAGCGCCCGACACAGTCCCAGCGCGCTCTGGGCGCCGCCGCCACGGCGCAGCGTGCCGTACACCGCGATGCGCCGGGACGCTGCCGGGTGACCCACCCCATCAGGATGCCGGCAACCTGCCGGCGCGGGCTAGCCTGCACCGCAGTGAGCGACGCGGTGCTGTGCCTGCTGGGGGCCACCGGCTACACCGGACGGCTGTGCGCCGCCGAGGCCGCCCGCCAGGGCCTGCGGGTGCGCCTGGCCGGGCGTCGCCGCGACCTGTTGGAGCGGCTGGCCGCCGAGCTGGGAACCGGTGACGTCGCCGCGGCCGACGTCAACGACCCCGCCGGCGTGGCCGCGCTGGCCCACTCCAGCGACGTGCTGCTCAGCACGGTCGGGCCCTACCTTCGGCTGGGCCGTCCCGTGGTCGAGGCGGCGCTCGCGGGCGGCTGCCACTACGTCGACATCAGCGCCGAGGTGCCGTTCCTGCGCTGGGTGCGTGCCCAGCAGGAGCGCGCCGCCGCCGCCGGAGTGGCGCTGTGTCCGGGGTCGGGCTTCGACGGCGCCGCCGGGGACCTGCTGGCCGCGGCCGCGGCCAGGGACTTCGGCGGGGACGTGCGCTCGGCGCGGGCCGCCTACCTGGTCCGCCGCGCGCGCGTCAGCGCGGGGACGCTGCGGTCGGCGCTCGGGCTCGCCGCCCACGGTGGCGCCGCCTGGCGGGACGGCGCGTTCGTCGACGAGCCCGTGGCGGCCCACCACTGGTGGGTGCCGTTCCCCCCGCCGCTGGGAGCGCGCGGGGCGGTGTCGGTGCCGGTGCCCGAGGCGGTCACCCTGGGCCCGTCAACGGGGGCGGCCACCGCCCGGGGCTACCTGGTGCTGCCGGCGGCGCAGCTGGCCGTGCTGGCGTCCGCGCCTTTGGACGTCGCCGGCCGCCTCGTGGCGGGCACCCCGCTGTGGACCCTGCTGGAGCGGGCCGCCGACCGGCTGCCGCAGGGGCCGGCCCCGACCGTGCGCGCCGCTACCCGGGCGGCGGTCCTGGCCGAGGTTCGCGGGCCGACCGGCGGCGGGCGGGCATGGGCCCGGCTGCGCGACCCCTACGCGGCCCCCGCCAGGATGGCCGTCGGGCTCGCCCGCCGGCTCCTGGCGGCGGGCCCGCCGCGCGCCGGTGCGCTGACGCCCTCCCAGGTGGTGGCCGCCGAGCCGTCTGGTGCACTGCTGGACGAGGTCGGTGCCGATTGGTCCCTGCTGTGAGCGTGCGGTCACAGGGCTTCGACGAGGAAGCCGGCCAGCACGATGCCGACCACCAGGCTGTTGAAGGTGGTGTGCCACACGGTGGACGCCAGCACCGCCTCGGCCCGCATCTGCCAGCGCGACGGCGCGACGACCACCGGCGGCCCCAACGGGCCGGGCAGGGCCTGCCGGCGCCCGGCCGCCCGCCGGTAGGCCCGCCGGTACACGCGGCCGTAGACGAAGCCGGCCAGCGCGATCGCCAGCGCGGCCGCCAGCGGGATCAGCATGATCAGGTGCGCCAGCCCGAAGCGCAGCGCCGCCCACAGCTCCTGAGCGAACGTGGCCTCCTCCAGGCCCTCGCGGAAGGTGCGCTCCTCCACGTAGGCAAGCCACGGGAACAGGGTCAGCAGCCCGACCAGGAACCCGGTGACGACCAGCACCAGTGCCCAGTCGACGGCGGCGGGCGCGCCGCCGCCGAGGGCGCCGCGGCGGGCCGCTTCATCCAGCGGGGCGAACACCGCGTTGCCCGACAGCCCGATGAGGCTGCCCAGGCCGAAACCGGTGACCGGCAGCGCCGCCATGATCCCCACCGCGGTCGCGACGACCACGACGACGAGCCCGAGGCTGCCCACGACGTGGCCCAGGCGCACCCGCCGCCACACGGCGACCGCCACTCGCCGGTTGCGCCAGGCGCCCGCCGCCGCGCGGGCCAGCAGCACCAGCACCACGACGACCACCGCAACGCGCAGCGCTGCGCCCATGCGGCCAGTGTGCCCGATCCCGTCCCCCCGCCGGTGTCCGGTTTCCACGGCGCCCGCGCCGGGGTACGTCGTTGTCCGACCGGCCCAGGCGATCCGGCCGGTCCAGGCGATCCGGCAGGAGGTTCGATGGCAAAGGCCACCAAGACCAAGGTCAAGGCCCGGCGCAGGGCGGCTGACGTCAGGGAACAGCTGCGCGAGTCGGGGCTGGAAGAGCGCGCCTCCGACCTGGCCCAGCGCGCCGTCGAATTGGCCGAGCGGGTGCGCGATTCCGAGGCTCTCGCCAAGGCCCAGGCCAGAAGCAGGGAGTTCGCGGCCCTGACCGCCGAGAAGATCCGCCAGACGCAGCTGGACGACAAAGCCGCGGAGCTGGCCAACAGGATCCGCGAGTCCGAGCCCGCTCAGCAGGCCGCCGACGCCACCGAGCGTGCGTTGCAGCGGCTGGGCGCCTGGCTGAGCGAGGGACGCACCGGGGAGAAGCTCAAGATCCGGCCGGCGAAGCGGGGCGTGGGCCCCTGGATCGTCGCGCTCTGCGGGGCGATCGTCGGCTACCTCATCGGGGTGCTGACCGCCCCCAAGCCCGGCTCGGCGCTGCGCGACGACCTGTTCACCGCGGCGGACCGGTTGCGCCAGGACACCGCCGACGTCAGTGCTCCGCCGGCGCAGAAGCCGCTGGAAGACAAGGTCCGTACCCGCCTGGGCGAGGACCCGCGCACGGCCGAGCTGCCCAGGCTCAACATCAACGTCGCCGAAGGCACGGTCTTCGTGCGCGGCAACGTGCCCGCGGGTTTCGACGAGAACGCCATCCGCGACGTCATCGCCGGCATCGACGGCGTCAAGGACGTCGATCTGCAGGTGACCGCCGCCTCCTAGCCTCGGGCGGCGGCCCCAGACGCGGCGGCCGAGGCTAGGAG